>DAOTXI010000560.1:0-5704 GCA_034435475.1 Anaerolineales bacterium | reverse complement strand
CGAAGAAACCGATTCGCCGGGTTCGATGCGAAATGGACGCTCAAGTCCGTTCACGTCGAGCGGCGTGGTCAGGTCGTCGCCGTGGGAAAGCAGGCGGGTCGAATATTCGATGCGGTCTGAAATGGAAAGATTTTTTGCCGGGGGACCATACAACAACGATGCCCGCGCAGGGACATAATAGATAAATGTGAAACCACAACCCAACACAAGGGCAACGATAAATGCGAGAATGAAATAATACTGATTACGGCGGAAGAATTTGGAAGACATGAGGGGGTGATAGGTTACAGGTTACAAGTTACGGATTACGAATCCCGCATTACGAGTCGCGTTGCGCTTCAAGATACGACTGCAAGATCACCACCGCGGCAAATTCATCCTGATGCCCGGCGCGTTTTTTACGCGAGACTCCCAGTTCGAAGCGGGCGGCGCGGGCGATCTGGGTGCTGTTCGATTCATCCCACATGACGATTGGGATGTTCGTCTGGTTGCGCAATTCATCGGCAAAGCGACCGGCTCTGCGCCCGGCAAGGTTCGGATTCCCATCTTCATCGTAGGATTGCCCAACGACGATAAGACCGGCTTCGTTCTGCGCGACAAGTTCCGCCACCTGCGCAGCGTCAATCAGGCGCGAAACATGCTTGATAACTTTCAAGGGGCTGGCAATCGTCGCGGTCGGGTCGCTGAGGGCAAGCCCGATGCGTTTTTCGCCGTGGTCTACTGCAAGGATTCTCATAGGGATTTTTCCGTAGGGGCAACCCGTCCAACATTGCGAGGTATTTATCGTCAAAGGGAGGGTTGCCCGGTGGTCAAAGATATTTCCGGCAACAGGGCGACCCTCCTCTGGCACAACAAGGTTATCGAAAATATGGACGGGTCGCCCTTACCTGACCTCCACCGAAATATTGAATGGAATCAAAGGCAGCCACTTCCACCAGGAAGGCGTGATGACGATCTGCGGTTCATTTTGCAAAGCCAATGCCTCCCGGACTGCGACCGCAGCACTCCGAATATTCCGCCCGCGGATGAGGTTATAAACCTGCATCAGATCCACCTCGCGAAGAGTGGCTTGCGAAGCCTGCATTGGAAAACGTGTGATCCCGGTCGAATCGGTGAACGGAGTTTCGAGCGGCTCAATCGTCATCTCGCCATTCGGTAGGAACCCCGGCGGGATCGCGGCTCGGACTGCGGAACCCGCAAGCGTCTCCAAATCTTCGGCAAGGATATACAACGCCGAAAATTCCGCCTGCATCGAGAGAGTCACTTCCGCGCCGGGTTCACCTGGGGGTGGTGAATACTCCTCCCGTTGCAGGCTCGCAATTTTCAGGGTATCCGAAATAAAAAGGTCTCCTCCGCCAAGCCCGGCGCGGATTTGTTCCTCCGCAATCAAGCGTAATTCGTTCAAGGCTTCATCCCGCAATTTTGATCGGTCCTCCTCCGTCCCACCGGGCACATTTTCGTGCGCGCCTCCAGTCGTCGCTTCGGGGTTCGCAACTTTTACCGAAAGTCCCAGCGCCCCTTCGATGATCGTTATCGTGTTCGCTTCCACGTTCCCATTTTCGCCGGGTTCCACCGCTTCGATCTTGACTTCAACGAATTCCTCGGAATTTGCAGGCAGGCGCGTATCGTTCAAAGTCACGAACCGGATAAGCGTATTCGTCGCAACAATCGTCCCCGCCGGGATCACAATTTCCTCCGCGCCCGAATTTGTAAATTGAGCAATCCCGGTTGCCTTCGTTACCGGCACCGAGATGGAACCCGCCACGATCAGCGTCCGTTGAGTGGACGCCGTCACCGAGACGGTCCGAGCTGGGAGCGCGCCGTTGAGCGACACCGTCTCATACACCGGGCTGGCATTGACAGGAATGGTCAGGGAGATGGTCTGCGCTTCGGGGCTTAGGGTCACATCTGCTCGCGGGATGAACAAGCCCGCCAACACCAAAACCGCCGCAACCCCCGCAGTAAACGCCAACACCCGCCCCAGCAGGGATGTCCGCCAGGCGGCCTCTTTGATTTGGATTTTGTCCCGCTGAAGGCGCAACCCCTTAAGCGGAGGCTTCGGCTCTCTCCGCGCCCGTGGTGGAGATTCCACCCAGGCATTCAACTGCGCCGCAGCCGTAGACTTGAACACCGGAATCCCAAGCGACTCCGCATCGCGCCGCACATTATTCCATTTTGTCACCAATCCCAACTGCGCCCCAAGCGAATCCGCGTGACGCTGCAAAACCTTCAAGTCGAGCAAACGCAAGGTGACCTTCTCGTACTTGGGCCACACCAGCAAAATGCGCGGCGTCTTCGCCCACGACAGTTTATCGCGGACAGAGATCAGGTCGTCGTGTGATTCGAGGGTGATGATTTTGGTTTTCAATGGTTGGTTGAGTAGTCGAGTGGTCGAATAGTCGCTTAGTTTTTCAAACTTCGCGCCTTTTCCACCAACCCCGGCAGGGTCTTCAAAAATGATTCGACATGCTCCGGTGTCGTGCCAGAGCCAAGCGTGATCCGCAAGGAACCCAACGCCCAATCATCGGAATAACCCAATGCCTTGATGACCTCGCTCGGTTCGGGGTTGCCGGTTTTGCAGGCAGAGCCGGAGGAACAGGCAAACCCGGCAGCATCGAGCAATTGCAGGAGCAGGTTACCGTCCACGCCTTTGAAGACAAAGGAAGCATGATTTGGAAGCCTTTGCACAGGATGTCCTGTGAGTTTTGAATCAGGGATGGATTCGAGTACCGTTCCGATGATGTGATCTCTCACCGGCTTGACGTGCGCGATCCTCGACTCGCGTTCTTCAGCGGCAAGTTTCAACGCCTCGGCAAAACCGACGATGTACGGCACGTTATGCGTCCCAGCCCGCAGGCTGAATTCCTGCCCCCCGCCGGTGAGATGAGGAATCAACCCGGTCCCTTTGCGGACGTACAACGCGCCAACACCCTTCGGTCCGTAAAATTTGTGCCCGCCCAGTGACATCATGTCCACGCCGAGTTTGGTCACGTTTACATCGAGATACGCCGCGGCTTGCACGGCGTCTGTATGCAGAAGAATGTTATTTGTCCTCGCAACCTGGGCAAGGTCGGCAATTGGGTTAATCGTTCCAATTTCGTTGTTTGCAAGCATCACCGACGCCATCGTCGTGTTATTACAGACCGCCTTCGCCAGCGACTCGACTGTGACCATGCCGCGCGAATCCGCATCCAGCCATTCGAGCAGGAAGCCGTATTCCTTCTCGAGTTGAATCGCCGTCTTGCTCACGGCAGGATGTTCGGTCTTCGCCGTCAGGATCCATTTCGTCGAATCTTTTCGCGCCATCATCGCGCCGCGCAGGGCAAGGTTATCCGCTTCGGAGACGACGGAGGTGAAGATGATTTCATCTGCGCGGCAGCCCAAAACCGAAGCAACCTTCTCCCGCGCCTCATCCACCGCAGATTCGGCTTTCTGCCCCAAACGGTGAATGGACGATGGATTTCCGAACGACTCGCGGAAATAGGGCATCATTTTGGCAAGCACGCGCTCGTCAACAGGCGTGGTGGCGGCATAATCGAGGTAGATCATGGGTGGGATTATAAAACAGACCTGACGGGTTTCCAAAAACCTGTCAGGTCTTGTGATGATACAATCACCTCATGCGGAATCACTGGCTGAGAATCGCGGGCGGAATTTTCGGGGTTGCCCTCATCCTTTCGATGATCTTCTCAAATCAATTGGAGTTGGAGAGTTTCCCTTCCTGGGGTGTGAGACGAATCGCGCTTCTTGGTTTTGGAATCCTCTTGCTTTCGGTCTCCATCTTTTATCGCGAAAATAACCTCATCGGCAAAACCCTGCGCTCTTCGGATGGAAGGCTTTACATCTCATTAGCCATCCTCAACACGGGCATCTTTCTTATCTACCTGTGGTTCGCCTCAGACGGCTTGTGGAAATCCTTGCCCAATGAGACGAATTACATCGATCTGCAAGCCGACGCCTTCGCCAAAGGCCAACTCGAACTGGACATACAACCCGACCCGGCTCTGCTGACATTCAAAGACGAAAGTCTTTATGAACCCGCCAACCGCGAGGGCATCCCGGTTTTGTGGGACGCGACTCTTTACAACGGAAAATATTATCTCTATTGGGGTCCCGCGCCCGCGCTTCTACTTGCTCCTTTCAAGTTAATTTTCAAAAACGAAATCGGCGACAAATTCCTTACCCTTGTTTTTCTTACCGGCGCATTGCTCTTTATCAACCTTATCATCCTCCACTTATGGCGGAGATATTTCAACCACATTCCACATTGGGCAGTTCCCGCCGCAGTTGCGTTTGCGGGCTTGTTCAACCCGATGCCTTATGTGCTGGTCGAAGGTCGCATCTATGAAGCCGCCATCGTCGCCGCGCAGTTCTTCCTCGTGGGCGGATTCCTTTTCCTCCTGCCCGCACTCGACAAGCCGACGAATTCCCGCCTCGTCCTCGCCGGGACCTTTTTTGCCCTCTCAATCGGTTCCCGCACGACGGTTCTTCCCGCCATCGGTCTGCTCTCGATCCTTGTTCTCATGTGGGCTTTTCAAATTCATCGCCCCCGGTTGATTCCGCTTTTGCTTGCATACGGGCTTCCTCTCGCCGTCGGCGGCATGATGTATGCTGCATACAACCACGCGCGGTTCGATTCATTTACCGAGTTCGGTTATCGCTACCAACTGACGAGTTACAACCTGTATCAAAAAATCGGCGAGACGTTTGCCATTGAATACCTGCCGCCAAATCTTTACAAGACTCTCCTCAACCCCCTTGAAACACGAGATACCTTCCCGCATCTCTTCCCCACCCGTTGGGCGGGTCCTGGCTGGCTGACAAATTACCATCCCAAAATGTACCTGACCTACACCGAAAACATTACAGGGATTATCGTCGGCAGTCCTTTCGTTCTATTTGCCCTGCTGGGATTCGTTAAACCGCGAAAAGACCTTCGTTGGATTCTTGCATCGCTCGCTGTCACATTCCTCGCAGTTTTCTTCACCCTGCAAGCCTTTTTCTTCGTCGCCATGCGCTACATGCTGGACGCGGTTCCGACTCTCGCAATTCTCACGGTGATCGGATACTGGCACGGCTTCGAAATTATCAAAAATAGAAAATTTTATATCGCGGCAACAAGCCTGCTCCTTGTTTATACCCTCTCCATAAGCCTGGTGATCTCTTATTCGGGCAATTTGGAACTTTTCAGGATTCACAACCCGGAACTTGTCCAACGCCTGGCATGGATGTTCGATGGCTTGCTTAAATAGACCGCCCATCTTTTGTTGTACAATCATCATAACTCGGCAGTACTGCAAACTTAAGTTTGCGGTACTGGGAAAAATTTCATGGAGTTAATATGAGCGACTTCCTCCAATTTCTCAACACCGCCGACCTGCAAACACTGACGCAGGTCTCAGGCATGAACCGTCAACTGGCGGGGAATCTCATCGCGGCGCGTCCTTTCAATGCGGTGGATGACTGCTTGAACGTAAAAGGCATGGGCAAAGCGACCCTCGCCCGGTTGGAGTCCTTTGCGTCGGCGCAGGGAAATGAACCGGAAAACAGCGCCATGGTCCCGGTCGAGAAAGAGGCGATGCCCGCGCCCGTGGAGAAGATTCCGCCTGCGCAGGATTCGGATCGAGGGCAGGATTCCTTCCTCAAACGGTTGGGGCGGGCATTCCTTTACTTCATGAAGGCGCTCATCCGTTTGATCCTGCTG
>DAOTXI010000559.1:0-7279 GCA_034435475.1 Anaerolineales bacterium | reverse complement strand
CGGCTGGAGTCTGCGCCGAGTTTCATTTCGGTAATGGCTTGCCCCGCCAATGCGAATGCCTGCCAGTCTTTATCCACACGGTCGCGTTCTTCGGGCAGGTTCATCAATAACGTTTGAAGAGCGGCAAGCGCGGTTCCCAATCCGCCCCGGCTCATCTTGCCAATGCCAAGCAGGAAGACTTCGCGCCACCAGGCGGGATCTTTCAATACGCGGTCTGAATATTCGCTGGCAGGGTCGGGCTGGTCGTTGAGGTAACAAGCCGCAAGGTATTCTTGAAAAGAACGATGCGGGAAGGCATAAATTCCATTGCCGCGACCCAGTAACAACCCGGCGCGGGTTTCCAAATAATTGATAATGACGCGTGGATGGGTCGTATCGGGCAGGTAGGGGGCGAAGGCTTCCAGCACTTCATCGGTGCGGATGTCCGCGGGTTGGTTCTGGCGGTTTTGTGTATCCGCGCCCTGCCGGGTATGCACGTTGAACGCCAGTGTGTTCAAGGCGTGACGCACACTGCTTTCTTCAATGGAAAGCGCGGCAGAGATGGATTTTTCCATGACAAGATTACCCTGCGGGTCGCGGGCTTCGCGCCATCTCTGCCAGCGGTCAAGCAGGAGGCGCACGGTCTCATCGTACAAGTCGGCGCGGTCTTCGGGCAATTTACCCCAACTGGTATGAAGCGTGACCATGAGGGTTAATAGCAAGGGGCGCTGGGCGAGGTCGAAGAGATATTCCTTCTCTTGAATGGCGCCGTTCAGGCTCTGCGCCTTATCATTCGAGGTATTCTCATCCCATTTCATCGTTTCGCGCATGGCTTGATACCAGAGCTCCACAAAACGCCCAATCTGGTCTTCGTTAAAAGGCAGGAGGGTCAGCGTTTTGAAGCGAGATAACTGCCATTTCGGGTCGGTGTAGGCATAGGGACGGGCAGTGACGAGCACATAGGTTTCTTTGTTCATGGTGGCGCAAAACGCGCTGATTGCTTCGATCAAGCGATCGCGGCGATTATCCGCTTCCGTCACTTCGTCCAACCCATCGAACATCAACAGGCATGGATTCTTGAGGATGAATTGTTGAAGTTTTTGAAAGAGGCTTTTGGCTATTTCTTCGCCGAGGCGCATGATCAGATCGGCGCGAATGGCGTTCCAAATCACATCCGCGTTGCCTTTTTTCAGGTCTGTGGGAATGTGTTGCGCCGCGACATCACGCAAAATCAGGCGGACAGGAAAATGTTTTTTGAGTTGCCATCCTTCGGGGAGTAGGTTTTCAGCCGCAGGCTCACCCTGCCCAGCCAGCGCAAGCGCCAGCGTGATGTAATGCAGGCAGGTGGTTTTCCCGGAACCGGGGTCGCCCAGCAAAACCAAATGACGCAACCTTTCATCGTTCAGAGCTTCCATTACTGGAACGCGGTTATTTTGTTCTCTTTCAAGAAGTTGAAACTCTTCTCTCTTCCCGCGTTTTTCTTCGCGTTCTTCAAAAGGCGGCTGGACATCAAGATCAATGTAAATGCCGGAAAGGGAAAGCGAATCATCCTGCATTTTTTCCAAAAAGCGCGGGTCAACGATGCCAAGCGGCAAACGGCTGCATTCATTGGCAAGCGAACGCAAATACGCCAGTATGAGTTCTTTATCCGGTATATCCTGCGCGGGCGTTCCAACATATTGCGGGTTGACAAAGACCTGCGCGTTTGGAGAATCCTTGATTTGAATATTCTTATTCCCCACCGCAACTTGCGAATCCTTCACATCCCCGCCGATTATCAAGTTCACCGAATCCCTCAGCCCTGCATTTTCATTAAAAACATCCTCCAACTGGAACTCAAGGCTGCTTTGCAAGTGCTGAATCACGCGCTTCTCTTCCGGCTTTTGCAGGGCGCGCTTCACCGCATCCTGTTCTGTATCCACCCTGCCTTTTAATTTATCCCACAATGTCTCGCCCTTCTTCCAGGCGGCATCGGCAAAATTCTCGCCTGTTTTCGCAAAGGCAGCCTTTGCCGCCTCCTTTCCGCCCGCGATCAAATACGGCAGGAACGGAGCTAAAATCTGTGCGGCATCTTGAGCCAATTGGGGAATATCCATGTCTCGCCTCGCTGGTTTGGATGATCGGGTAAATTTTACCCCGTTTCCTTTCCATCCGCGCTGCATTGGGTTTAAGCATGCAACGCAAAAGGATCGGCAGGGCTTCTCAATTCTCACCGCAGATGCTTAACGCAAAGGCGCAAGGGCGCAAAGAAAATAAATTCCTTGCGTCTTGGCGACCTTGCGTTAAAACCCGACAGTTTCGCACCATACCCCGTTATAACAAAAAGACCCCAAAGGCTCACACCTTCAGGGTCTCACTTACCAATTACCAATTACCACCCGCCAATCTCTAATTCTCTAATCTCTGCTCTTCCCCTACCTCCCCATCGCATCCATCACAGCGACAGAAGCAATCTGCACAATCGCGTTGACATCGTCGCCGGTTTGTAAGACATGCGCCGGAGCGCCCACGCCGAGCAGAATGGGACCAATCGCCTTGGCATTGCCGAGTCGCGCCAATAATTTGTAAGCGATATTCGCCGACTCAAGCGACGGGAAGACCAGCACATTGGCATCCTTCACCACGCTGAACGGGTAGCGTTCGTCCACGATCTCGGGCACCACAGCCGTATCCGCCTGCATCTCGCCGTCCACCTGCAGGTCGGGGCGGCGCTGTTTGACCAGCTCGACCGCCTTGCTGACCTTCCTCGAAAGCGGATGAGGCGTCGAGCCGAAGTTCGAGAACGAGAGGAACGCCACACGCGGCTCAAGTTCCAATTTCTTGGCGTAATCTGCGGCAAGGATGGCGATCTCCGCCAGGTCTTCTGCAGTCGGGTCAATGTTCACGGTCGCATCGGTAAAGAGGTAGACGCGGTCGTCCACGATCATGATGTACACGCCCGCCGCGCGCGCCACACCCTTGGCGGTATGGTGAATCTGCAACGCCGGGCGAATCACTTCGGGATAGTCATAGGTCAAGCCGGAGACGAACGCATCGGCATCGCCCATCTTCACCATCATCGAACCGAACACGTTCACGTCGCGCACTTTCTTGCGGGCGTCGCTCACGGTCATGCCCTTGCGCTGGCGCATCTCATAATACGATTTCGCATACGCTTCGAACTTGTCGAAGGCATCCGGGTCCACGACCTGCGGCTGGTAATCGAAACTCAACGCCTTGAGTTCCTTCTCGATCACCGCCTTATTTCCAATCAGGATCGGAGTCGCAATCCCCTCCTCCTGAATCTGATACGCCGCGCGGATGATCTTCTGTTCCCCGCCCTCGGCAAAGACCACGCGCTTCTTTCCACCCGAAGCCTGCGCCTGGTTCTGGAAGAAGTAGCGAATCCGCTCGCCCTTGCCCTGACGGAACGCCAGTTGTTCCTTGTATTCTTCGATGTCAATCGCCTTGCGCGCCATCCCGGTCTTCATCCCCATCTCGGCGACGGCGGGAGCCTCCCACAACAACACGCGCGGATCGAGCGGCTTGGGAATGATGTACTCGCGCCCAAACTTGATCGGTTCGCCGCCATACGCGCGGATGACCGAATCGGGCACGTCTTCCTTGGTCAACGCCGCCAGCGCCTTCGATGCCGCAAACTTCATCTCTTCATTGATTCCCTTCGCGCGCACATCCAACGCCCCGCGGAAGATGAACGGGAAACCCAGCACGTTATTGACCTGATTGGCATAATCCGAACGCCCGGTGGCGATAATGACATCCTTGCGCGCCTCTTTCGCCAGCTCCGGTTTGATCTCCGGGTCGGGGTTTGCCATGGCGAAGATGATCGGGTCGTTCGCCATGCTCTTGACCATCTCCGGCGAAAGCACGTTCGCCACCGACAAGCCATAGAACACATCCGATCCCTTGACCGCATCCGCCAGCGTGCGGTGACCTTTATCGTCCACCGCCAGCATTTCTTTATATTTATTCATGCCCTCCTTGCGCCCTTTGTACACAACGCCCTTGGTATCCACGAGCATGATATTTTCGCGCTTCACACCCCACGAAATCGCCAATTCCGCGCATGAGATCGCCGAAGCCCCCGCGCCGGAAATGACAAGGCGAATCTCGCTGTGCTTCTTGCCCACAACCTCCAGCGCGTTCGCCAATCCCGCCGCCGAAATAATCGCCGTCCCATGCTGGTCATCGTGAAAGACGGGGATGTCCAGCATCTTCTTCAATTGTTCTTCAATGTAAAAACATTCGGGGGCTTTGATATCTTCCAGGTTGATCCCGCCAAAGGTCGGAGAAATAGCCGCAACAACCTTGATGATCTCATCCGGGTCATGCGAGTTCAACTCAATGTCAAAAACGTCAATATCGGCAAACTTCTTGAACAGCACGCCCTTGCCTTCCATCACCGGCTTGCTCGCCAACGCGCCACGGTCGCCCAGACCCAAAATCGCCGTGCCGTTGGAGACGACCGCCACCAGATTCCCCTTCGAGGTGTACTCGTAGGCGTCTTCGGGGTTCTTCTCGATCTCCAGCACCGGCTCCGCCACGCCGGGCGAATATGCCAAACTCAAATCGCGCTGGGTGTCCATCGGCTTGGTCGGCACGATCGCCACCTTGCCCGGTTTGCCTTTCAAACGATGATATTCAAGTGCGTCTTCACGTGTGAACTTAGCCATAATGCCTCCGTTATTTAGGTGCTGTAAATTATTGCATACCGTTCAAAAATCTCATAGTTCCGTTTGTCACGATTTCCAACTGCTATTACCCCCCGGTTATGGAAAAGTTATGTTAATATAGCCAAAATTTCATGTATAATTAAGAAAAAGTAAATGCCCCCGCGCAAGCGGTCTCTGTTTGAAACTGACTGGAAAATTTCGCGCACGATCCTCCCCGGTTTTGGGAGTTAATTAGTGAAGTCCAATTACTTAAAGAAGAACTTGAGCCGGCTGGCTTCACCCTGAAATCCTTTTGTGCCGAACGTGATGGGATTCCCCTCACGGCTTTTGACCCAACCTCCGGCATCGCCTCTTTCCAGACCCGGAGCCGGGTACCCCAACCCAGACCTTTTTCACAGCCGAGACCGATTCGTCGGAGAACTCGGCTGTGTAATATTTAACGCGCAATCCGCGCTCTCTTGCGCGGGGCGGCTCAACCCCGGCGTTAGAGAACGCCTGCTGCACGGATCAATGAAAAAAATAACCGCCCTCGAAGCGCAAAAGAAGAATCCGAACCGGGTGAACATATACCTCGACGGGGAGTTCGCCTTCGGGCTGGCGCGCATCACAGCCGCATGGCTCAAGGTCGGCGACCTGCTCAGCGACGAAAAAATCGCCACATTACAAAGTGAAGACGAACGCGAACGGGCAATGGGGCAGGCTCTGCTCTTCCTCAGTTACCGGGCGCGTTCCGAAAAAGAAATACGGCAGAACCTGAAAAAGCACGAATACTCCGAAGCCGTCATCGAACACACACTGACCCGGCTCCGCGAGAACAGGCTCGCCAACGACAATGAATTTGCCCAGGCGTGGGTCGAAAATAGCAACACATTCCGCCCGCGCTCCCGCCGCGCACTGACGATGGAACTCCGTCAAAAAGGGCTCGACGATGAAACGGTCAAAAACGCCGTTGCAAACGTCAACGAAGAAGCCCTGGCGTACGAATCAGCCCAAAAACGGGCGCCCCGGCTCGCCAGCCTGGAATGGAGCGAGTTTCGCAGGAAACTCTCCGAACACCTCGCAAGGCGCGGCTTCCCCTACCCCGTCGTCTCGTCCGTTGTGACCCGCATTTGGAACGAGACGCATACAGAGGAAACAAAATACGAAGATGAGGACATGACATGAATCCGATCATCATGATTTTGATAGATATTCTGGCGCTCATTATCGGCGCCGCCGCAGGCTACTTCTTCCACCGTTACCAGGTGGACCGCGCCGCCAAAGCCCGGCAGGATAAAGCCGACGACATCGTCAAAGCCGCGCAGACCCAGGCAAACATGATCGTCAAGGGCGCGCAGGATAACGCCACCAAGATCATTCAGGCGGCTGAAAGCGAGATCAAAGAACGGCGCATCGAATTGAACCGCGACACCGAACGCCTCGAAAAACGCCGCTCCGAAGTGGACAGCCGCTACGACAAGATCGAACAGCGCGAACAGAACCTCAACCGCCGCCAGTCTCAGATCGACAAACGCGCCAATGAAGCCGAAAAACTGCACGAAGACCAGATGAAGAAACTGGAACAGATCGCGCAGATGACCCAGGACGAAGCCCGCAAAGACCTGTATGCCGCCGTCGAAAAGGAAGCCCGGGGCGACATGGCGCGCATCGTCCGCCAGATCGAAGCCGAGGCGCGGGAGGAGGGCGAGAAACGCGCCCGCAAACTCATCGCCGACGCCATCCAGCGAGTTGCATCCGAGCATGTGGCGTAAGTGACCCGCGCCGTCGTCACCCTGCCCAGCGAAGAAATGAAGGGACGCATCGTCGGGCGAAATGGGCGCAACATCAAAGCCTTCGAACAAGCCGCCGGTGTGGACGTGATTGTGGACGACACCCCCGACTCTGTCACCATCTCCTGCTTTGACTCCGTCCGCCGCGAAATTGCCCGCCGGGCCCTTTCCAAACTCATTCTCGATGGACGCATTCACCCTGCCCACATCGAAAAGGTCATTGATGATGAGACCCGCGCTGTCGAAAAGATCATCAACGAAGCCGGTGAACAAGCTGCGTATGATGCCAATGTTTCAGGCTTGCACCCCGAAGTCCTGCGCATGATGGGGCGTCTCAAATTCCGCACTTCGTATGGTCAGAACCAGCTCGCCCACGCGGTCGAAGTCTCCAAACTGGCTGGCATCCTCGCGGCAGAGATCGGCGCCAATGTGGAGCTTGCCAAACTGGGCGGCTTCCTGCACGACATCGGCAAAGCCATGGATCACAACCAGGAAGGGACTCATGCAGCCCTCGGCGCGGAATTCTGCAAACGCTATGGCGTAAATCCCATAGTCGTGAACGCCATCGCCTCCCACCACCATGAAGTGGACCAGGAAACCGTGGAAGCCGTCATTGCCGAAGCGGCCGATGCCATCTCCGGCGCGAGACCCGGCGCGAGGCGCGAAGATTTGGAAGCCTACATCAAACGCATCCGTTCCCTCGAAGAGATGTCCATGTCCTTCGACGGAGTCCAGCAGGCATTTGCGATCCAGGCGGGGCGCGAAGTGCGCATCCTCGTCAAACCGGAGAGCATCGACGATCTCGGGTCGACCCGGCTGGCGCGCGATATTGCCAAGAAGATCGAAGAGACCATGCAC
>DAOTXI010000558.1:0-6243 GCA_034435475.1 Anaerolineales bacterium | reverse complement strand
CGTCTGCACTGGTGGGGCATTGGTTCTTTTAACAACGTAGGGGCGACCCGTCCACGCATTGAAATCGTCTCCTACAACAAGGGAGGGTCGCCCTTGTAAGTGGCAAACTGTAATCAGGGCGACCCTTTCTTTTTCAACGAGGTTATGAAGGACCTTGACGGGTCGCCCCTACACGACGGGGTTGTGAAAGACCTTGGCGGGTCCCACAAGGGGATGATATCGCCCCTACTTGATGGTTACTTGAATCACCGCCGTATCCACCACCTGGTCGGTACGGACGACGACCAACTGGACGGCGTATAAACCGCTCAAGCCGCTTGTATCCCATTCGGCGAGCAGACCGCCATCTACGGGCGCGGCGTTGTCTTCTCCCAATTGGATCCATTCCTGCGGATTCAATCCCTTGCCCACCTGCACGCGATAATATAGAAAGTCCTCGCCCGATGCCGTGCCGAGGATCAGCACATTGCCGCTCACATCTGAAAATAGGGGCGGGGCGGTGATGTTCGCATACGGGTTGATCGGCGGAGCCTGAATCGCATCATAGGATGTCGGCGGGACGGGAATGCCCTCGCTCAACGCCCATTCGCGCGCTTCGTCGGGGAGAATCATGTACACGCGCTTTTCGATCAACTCCGGCGGAGTGAAGACCGTGGCAAGCAAACCCGTTTCGCGGTTGATGGAAAACTCGCGGAATAAATTATCAGCCTGCGTTGGTTCGCTTCCGTTCAAGAAAACTTCGGTAACAAGGTTCGGGCATTCACGAGTCGGCAACATGCCAGACGGGTCGCAAACGGTCATCGTCGAAATCCCCGGCGGCGCGCTCCAGCCGTCGTTCGGCTTGCCCTCCGAAGCCGTTTGCATCAACGCGTTCCACAACACCGCGGGGAATCGCGGCGTGATGATGTCGTTCTCTCCGCGCGCGCCTGTCCATACCGCAACCGAAACATACGGCGTAAACCCGATCATCCACGCATCTTTTCCATCGGTTGTCTGCCCCGGCTTTGCGCCTGCGGGAAAACCAAGTTCCAAAACATTCTGCCTGCCCCAGGTTTCCAAACGCGCGGGCTCGTCGCTCAACACGCTAGTCATCAAGTACGCCATCGCGGGCGTCACCACGGTTTGTGCTTCGGGCAGCGACCAATCGAGCAACGCTCCGCGGTCAATGCCTTCCACGCGCAAGACCGTGGCAGGCGAAAAATCGTCGTTCACATATTGACCAAACTTCACTCCCTGAACACCAAACGACCCATACGCGCTGGCAAGGTCGAGCAAGGAAGCTTCCTGATCGAAGTTCAACCCGAAAGACGAAGCGATGTTTTCAACGTTTTCGACTCCCATTTGTGTTTTCAATATCTCAACCGGACCTTGATAATCGTTCGCCAATGCCATCCGCAATCGCATCGCGCCGTGATATTCGCCGTCGAAATTTGGATTGAATTCTTCCGTTGGGATGTCCCACGTCAGCGAGGCTGGACTTAAGCCGCGGGTGAATCCCGTCAAATAGACAAACGCATCGAGACCGGACCCGGGGCTGTGCGCGGCGATAAGGGGCGTTTCCTCGCCTTGAATGGTTTCCCCGACCATCGCCAAAACCTGTCCCGTCTTCGGGTCCAGGATGACCGCGCTCGCGGATGAATCTGCAAACGTTGAATCCGGAGGGAGGGATGGAAGCAGTCGCGCCGCTTCACATTCGGCTGTCGGTTCGGGCAGACCGGCAAGGCGCAATGCATAGACTTCCGTCACACATGCGGCATTCTTCTGCAAGTCATAGTCTAGCGTGGAGATGATAACGATGCCTCCGCGTTGAATCCGCTCGCGGGGGATCTGCGAGTCGATTTGGGCGAGGAGAAGGTTTAGGAAAGCGGGAGCAACCCCGGGCGGAGTCTGAGGCGCGGGCAGGATGGCGGGATTCTCTCCCAGCGCAATCGAAGCCAGCTCGGAGGGAATCAATCCGAGGTCGCGCATCACATATAAAATCTCGCGTCCGCGTTGAGTCGCCACCAAGGGGGCGTCGTGCGGGTTGAGCGCGGGGGTCTGGCTTGTGGCGGCAAGCATGGCAGACTCGGCAAGTGTGAGTTCGGCGGCGGGCTTGCCGAAATAAAGTCGCGCGGCGGCTTCGATGCCATACGCATAATTGCCGAAATCCGCGCTGTTGAGATACCACTCCATGACCTGGTCGCGCCCAAATTGCGACGTGATCTGCGCGGCAAGCAATCGTTCGCGGATGGCGCGTTTGAACGACGGCGGCTCAGTGTAGAGCATCAGGTCGTTGACCAGTTTTTGCGCGATGGTCGGATGCAGGTCAAGGTTATCGAGCCCTTCGAGCGAGTAGCCGGAATGAGTCTCGAAACCGGGGTCTGCGGCGACGATGACCGCTTGAATCAATTCCTTCGGTATGTATTGCGCATTTTGTTCGCTGACCGGGATATAGCGGCGCGGCGATTCGTCTGGCGCAAAGGTGGTGAGCAGTTGCAAACCATTGCGATCATAGATGCGCGTGGGTTGCAGGAGCAAACCATCCGGCGGGTTGAGCAGGATCGGGAGAATTTGAGTCGAAGGCAGGTTGCGGGTGATGTCGGCGTAGGCGAACGCGCCGAGGATGATGGTCGAGCCGAGGATCAACGATAGGACGAGTCCGATGCTGAGGATCGCGCCGCGCGAACGGTTGTCGTTTCGCTTTTGGTTGCCGAGTCGACGGTCGCGCCGCGCGCGCAGGATGGGCAGGGTGGAGCGCATGGGGGAAGTATAAGGGAGGAGAGTGGAAAGTGGGGAGTGGTTATTAGTGAGCGGAAAATCTTATTGAGCCAGACCGTATATGATATAAAATTGGCGCAGGCGATTCAACATGCTCATTATCTTCAGAGAGCCCCCAACGCCTTACGCATCTACCGGCGAATTGTCCACGTTGAACTCACTTTGGCTTGGCAAAGTTCGTCACTCCATGCAGGTTCCGCAGTTGGGGCACCTTTTGCTTGCCTTCCCAATGGACAATTCATCCTTCTCGCTTGCAGGGATCTCCGTCAACCCATCCCAGTATCTATTCCTTTCCCCACGAGCCGATCACACTCCCATTCCGCTGACCCATCTTAATACAGGCGAATCTTGTTCCATTCTTATTCTCTGGCTCGGACCGATGTTCATCAAGGATATGGCATCGTTTCTGGGCATTCCCCCAAACCTTGAAAAATTACTGCACGACCTTCCGTTATTACAAGGCGACAAAATTTCCTCCCTGATCATTGAACTTGCCAAAGCGCACCGCTCCAACTTTGATTCCGAAGTTTTGGAAGACCTATGCTTCGAGATTGTGGGAGAGATCATCAATTCGATGCGTGTCCGCCATCAGGCGCTGCAAAAACTGGCAAAACATAAACAAAGCACGCTTGAAGACCTGTTGCCGAGACTCTTGCAGGCAAAGCAGGCGGTGGAAGCCAGATTTGCAGAAGGTTTCAAAGCCCAAGACATTGCCGATCTGATCGGTCTCTCCGAATTCTATTTCATCCGCCTGTATAAAGCTGCGTTCGGCATTACTTTGCGCCAGCATGTCATTGCCCTGCGTCTGGATTTTGCAAGACGCTCGCTGGAAGCCCCCGAATCATCCATCACCGATATAAGTTTTCAGGCTGGCTACGGTAACCCAAGCGCGTTTATTCACGCCTTCTCTAAACGGTTTGGACAGTCGCCTTCTCAATACCGGACCTTCATAAAAATCAGCAGGATTTAACAAGCGTCGGCATTGGAGAATCGCTATACTTGGTTCATACAAATCCGTTGGATAACGGAACCGAATATCCGCTTTCAGGAAAGGAAAATCCAATGTCATCCATAAAAGCGCTTAATGTCAACCATCCAGAATATCAGGAAAATTTGAATGAGAACAAATACGAGATCATCCGGGGGGCGATTCTGGCGTGTTTCTTGAAAACCGCCGAGTTATCGTTCTCCGAACTGGAAGATCAAGTCCGCGATCATTTGATTCGCAACAGGGTTTCGATGGAACTTTTCCCCAAGCCCGGCTCGGTGCGCTGGTATACCAAAGCGGTTCAATTGGACCTGGAGGCGCGGGGGGAGATCGAACGGGTTCCCCATCAGGTTCCCTTGCGCTTGCGGCGCATCAAAACAAAGAAATAAAGGCATTGACCATGTTCACCCGGGCGCGAGATACGCTTTTCAGGCTGGCGACCCTGCGGAATGTAATTCTGCTGTGGGCGGTTTTCACCGGTTTCAGCATCGTTATCTTTAATTTTGGATTTCTTTCCAAACTTGAGGAGTATGCCCGGGTGAACATGGTTTTGGATAACACATTTTTCTTTTACACGGCCGGGTATGTTCACCAGTTATTCACCACCTACGGCAGCGCAGGGCGTTCGCTGTATCTATCACACCTGCTGGTTTTTGACTTCATATACCCTGCCTTCTTCTTTGTTACGAACGCCATCTCAACGATCTGGCTGCTAAATTATCTGATGCCTTCCGCGAAAATTACCCGGCATATCCATCTTTTGCCGCTTGCCCCCGCGCTTCTGGATTATCTGGAGAATATCGGGATTTTAACAATGCTGGCTTTCTACCCCAACCTTCCGGCAGGCATCGTATCAGCGACCAGTCTGATCACGATCATCAAAATATCGCTGGTCAATATTTTGTTTCTGTTGGCAGTTGCGCCCGTCGCAGGCGCGGTTATTAAATTTATCCGTCATAAAATCAGCCAGCAACTCTTTTAATTGGAAATTCCATGAACAAAAAAGCCGTTAATTTTTTGCTTGTTTTCCTATTCCTGTCAGGATGCGCGACAAAGGTTGTGCCTGCCAGCCCCATGGAAACCGACGCCCAAACTGCCGACGCGCCGCCAGCGACCTCAACCCCGCAGGAAGAAATCGTATCCGTCCATACGGAAGTAATCGCCGATGGTTTTACCGTTCCCGTCGCGCTTGTTTCTCCGCCAGATGGCAGCGGGCGATTGTTCGTTGTGGACCAGGGAGGGCTAATCAAAATTATAGACTCCCAAAGAAGGGTTCTCACTGAACCGTTTCTCGATTTGCGAGATCGCCTGGTGGAATTACGAACAGGATACGATGAACGCGGTTTATTGGGGCTGGCGTTTCACCCGGACTTTGAGGCAAATGGACGTTTCTTCGTGTATTACACCGCCCCGTTGCGAGATCATGCCCCCGCAGACTGGGATCACACCAATCATATTTCCGAATTCAGCATATCAGCAGGCGATTCAAATCTGGCAAACCCCGATTCAGAACGAATCCTATTGCAAATAGATCAGCCCTATTATAGTCACGACGGCGGGCAGATCGCGTTTGGATCCGATGGGTATCTATGCACAGGGGACGGCGGTCCGGGTGGTGACCCTTTTTATCATGCGCAAAGCCTGGATTCTCTACTGGGGAAAATTTTACGCATAGATGTTAATTTGCAATCTCCCTATGCGATCCCCTCCGACAATCCATTCGTAGGCGAAGACGGCTTGGACGAGATTTACGCCTACGGACTTCGCCAGCCCTATCGTTTTTCTTTCGACAGCGCGGGCAGCCATGAATTATTTGTCGCCGATGTTGGGCATGATTTATGGGAGGAAATAAACATCATCACCCCGGGCGGGAATTACGGCTGGAATATTCTCGAAGGCGCGGATTGCTTCAAGCCCAAAGAACCAACCGAACTATTTTCCACATGCACCGATATTGACTCTCAGGGAAGGCAATTCGTTGACCCCATCGTTCAATATGATCGAAACGTCGGGCTTGCGGTGATAGGCGGCTTTGTCTATCGAGGGGAAGCAATACCATATTTGTACGGGCAATATATTTTTGCAGACTGGCTTTCCATTAAGGGTACGCTCTTTGCCGCGACCCCGCCGCAATCCCAAAATCAAACCTGGACAATGAATGAGGTTAAAATCGCAAATATGTCCTTTCGGGGAACCTATGTCCTCGGCTTCGGAACGGATGAAAATAACGAAATTTACATCCTGACCACGAAGACCTACAGCCTGCAATCAGACAGCGGTCAGGTGCTTAAATTATTACCGGCGCAATAGATGCCAGCATGTTTTGAGGAGTTGCTTTATGGTCATTTTCCTGCAAATTCTTTTCGCAAACATCCTTCTTGTCTTTGTCTTGATTGGCATTCATGAAGTTGGGCATTGGGTCATGGGACGAATCGCAGGAATACCCCTTCAAAAAATGAAAATTCGCATGTTTACCTTCCCTCAACAGGTTGTATTGC
>DAOTXI010000557.1:0-4853 GCA_034435475.1 Anaerolineales bacterium | reverse complement strand
CCCCCCCCCCCCCCCCCCCCCCCCCCCCCCCCCCCCCCCCCCCCCCCCGTTTTTGAAATGGGCAAAACCTATTTTTCTCTTTACGATACGATCTGCAACCCAATCAATATTTGGTGGGCATATAAAGGTGCGGCAAAAGGAAAAAGATATACACCCGCAGTAGCCTCATTTGAATATGACCTTGAAAAGAACTTGATCGAAATTGAAGAAGATTTAAGGGCGGAAACCTATCAGCCCGCCGGTTACCATAGTTTTGAGATCGATAAACCGAAAAGGAGATTGGTAAACGCCGCTCCATTTCGTGACAGGGTGGTTCACCATGCTTTGATGAATATTATTGAGCCGCTGTTCGAACGCCAGTTCATCTTCGATAGTTACGCCAACCGCAAGGGCAAGGGAACTCATGCCGCGCTTGACCGCGCCACGTATTTCCTGCGGCGTCATGCTTATGTCATGCACCTCGATGTGCGCCAGTTTTTTCCTTCGGTTGACCATGAAATCCTGATCTCGATTCTTTCCCGTACAATCGGGGATGAAAAGGTAATGAATCTGGCGGGGGAAATTATTGCAAACGGGAACGGCGTGCAGGCGGGGGAATACGACATGACGTACTTTCCCGGCGACGATCTCTTTGCGTTGAATCGTCCGCGCGGCTTGCCCAACGGGAATCTTACGTCGCAGCATTGGGCGAACGTCTATCTGAACGAACTCGACCAGTATGCCAAGCGGATCCTGAAATGCCGCGCCTACATCCGCTATGTGGACTATGTTCTCATCTTTGGGAACGACAAGGACATGCTGCATGAAACGAAAAGGAGAATGATGGAATTTCTGCAATCCCTGCGCCTGACCCTGCACGAAACCAAAGCCCAGCCGCGTCCGGCTGAAACCGGCGTTCCCTTTTTAGGGTTTCATGTCTTTCCGAACCATCGTCGTTTAAAATCCTCCCATGGATATGCCTTCCAACGGCGGTTGAAAACCATGTTGAGCGCCCTTAATCGCGGCGGTTTGCCCCGCAAAGACTTTGAATCCCGCCTGACCGCCTGGATCAATCATGCAAATTCCGGCGACACCTGGAACTTACGAAAATCGCTTCTATTCAAAACTGGAATCTATGGAGGTTCGAATGGATGAACGAAAGCAATCCCCGATCTTTGCCCGCACGTCCGATTTCATCATCTGGCTGTTGGATCATACGGAAAAATTCCCCAAAAGCGAACGCTTCCGCATGGGCAAACGGATCGAAGACAGCGTGTTTTCCTTTTATGAGTTATTGATCGAAGCCACGCGCTCGACGAAGCGAAAACGTCAATTGCTGATTCAGGCGGATGTCGAACTTGAAAAACTCAGGCTGTATGTGAGAATGTCGCAACAGCGCAGGTTGACCAGCCTGCCCCAATATCGCTTTGCCGCGGGCGCATTGGTGGAGATCGGAAAATTATTGGGAGGCTGGCTGAAAATAGTACCCGAAATATAATAGTCATGTCGTTGCGAGGGCGATCTTGTTCTTTGCCCGAAGCAATCCCCTGTTTTTTTGGAGACTGCTTCGCCGAAGGCTCGCAGTGACATTTGCTATAGGGACGCCGGAGGAGCGCTGCGGGGCGGCTCGTGGAACAACAATGATAACAACGTCCGTTCAGCCAACCGCAACAGGAACGATCCAACGAATACCAACAACAACCTCGGTTTTCGTTGCTACCTATTACATCCTGTGTATCTTCAGCCGGAATGTGGCATGTTTAAGGATATGCCATGCGCGTTGTGGATGTGAGTGCCGGTGGTTCCTGTCCGCCGAAAGGCGGGCGAATATAAAATAGCCCTGCGCCCTGATGAACAATCCT
Source organism: Anaerolineales bacterium (assembly GCA_034435475.1). Classification (GTDB taxonomy): domain Bacteria; phylum Chloroflexota; class Anaerolineae; order Anaerolineales; family Villigracilaceae; genus Villigracilis. The sequence continues at coordinate 3,012 of DAOTXI010000557.1, read as the reverse complement.
GGCGCGGGGCTGTTTTACGAATTACGCATCACGTATCACGGTAAACTCACCAGCCTGACCATCCACGAATATTTCTCAAATGCGCGAATAGATTGACGACATTCGAGTATTCGCGGTTCTTCATTGCTCGGATGGGTCGCCCCTACGCCAATCCCCAATCTCTAATCACGAAAGAATCACCTGACCGTAATACTCACACTTATCCATGCCAAGTTCCAGCGTCCCGCCGCAGTTGGGTGTTAAGTGTATAATTCGCAATAGAGAAGAACGGAGTTTGTATGACCAACCTAACTTTATCTGCTCATGAAGCGCAACTTGCGCGCTCTGTGGAGAAGCTCGTCTCACCATTGATCCGCGAAGGTGTGTTCGATAATTTCGAACGCGCCCTGTCCGCTTTGTTGTTGGATTATATTGATCGCCAGATCGCGGTCTACTCATCAAAGAACGATGAAATGAAGGCGCGTTACAAACAGGATTTCGATTCATTTTCCGCTTCCATCAAGAATAAAGCCACACCGGAGCAGGAGGATGTCTGGATGGATTGGGAGGCGGCGCTGGTATTTCTCCGCAAGTGGCAGGCTGTCCGCGCGCAAGTAAACCAATATGGCGCTGCTTGATGATTTGCTGGCAAAGATGCGCGCCGCGCCCGAGTTAAGCGACATTCGGGTGGTTGAGAATGAAGCGGTGGATGACGAGACCTTCGTTATTAAAATTCAGGCTTCGATCATCCCCAATTCCTTGCAAATCCGCTTTTTAGCCGACGGGGGTTTTCGAAGATATTCCTTCCAGTTATACAGCGACCGCCCGCTTTTGAGGTGGGATAACACCCCGCATTATCCAGACCTGTCGAACGCCCCGCATCATTTTCACGACCAAACTGGAAATGTCCATCCATCTCCATTGACTGGCAGCCTATTGGACGATTTTGATATCGTGCTTCGGGAAATCAAGATGTTTATGGGTTTATAGCGAAATCATCCAACTTTACCTATTTATAAGCGGTAATTCCCCGTAGGTGCGACCCACCTGCTTGAATTCATCATCAAGAACGCGGAATTTCACAATCCGACACGGCTGCCCTTCGCGGAAAACGGGCCGCCCTTGCCGTTGGCAAGTGGCGCCAAAAAGGGCGACCCTCCCATTGCCTAACAAGGTTCTTCATTGCCCGGATGGGTCGCCCCTACGCCAATCCCCTAGACGGCATCCAAACCAAAAACTCCCGCCCACATGGACGGGAGTTCTCCTCTTCACTATTAACTATTCACTATTCCCCATTCACTTATCACGACAAAATCACCTGCCCGCAATACTCGCACTTATCCATACCCAATTCCAGCGTGCCGCCGCAGTGGGGGCAGGCGAAGGTCTCGGTCTTGATCTGGTGACCCGCGGTCTTGAAGGCGGCTTCGTTTTCGGCTAAATCGCCGCGCAGGCGTTTGAGGCGGGCGAGATAGGCGTCGCTGGACATTTCACCGGCTTTGCGCAGGCGTTCCACATCCGCGATGTGTTCTTTCAACATACGGCGCTCGGCTTCCAGGCTTTCGCGGCTCTTATCTTGAAGCGATAACTTCATCTCCGGTTTGGGTGGGATGGACGCAAGGATGGCGGCGATAACCAAAATCACAGCCGAGACGATCAACCCCACGACCAGCGGCGTGTATTGAAAACCGGGGATCGAACTAAAGGTCACTTTATTGGTTTGCACTTCGTTGTAATCCGCAACGACAACATAGCGTTCATTGCCGAGTTTGCCGATGTCAATGCGCGTGATTCCGCTGGAATGATCGGGCAAATTATTGCGCGTGCCGTTCTCAGTGAAGACCACCACCTTGCCCGCGTCGTCGCCGATGACCGCTTCCTGCTTGCCGTCTTCGTCAATATCCAGCCCGGCGATCTCGGTAACTTTGTCCGAGAGCGAGCCCGTCCACATTTGGGTTGCGGTCGAGCCGTCGAAGGAATACGCCCAAATGCCGCCTTCCTTGCCGCCAACAACGATCTCGCGCGAAGACGGTTCGCCGTTCAACTCCACTTCGCGCACTTCGCTCACCGCCTGCCCAAGTGACTTTTCGAAAAGGACACTCGCGTCTGCCGCGCTGTAGATGCGGAACAAACCGTATTCGCCGCCGGTGATGATCTCGCTATTCCCATCGGAATTGAGATCGAAAGCCCGCATCCTTCTTAATTGTTCCTGGTTCACCGTCCAGACGTTTTCTCCGCTGGAAGCGAAAACCTTCAGCGTCCCGTCGTTGGAGGCGATGGCAACGTGGACTTCTCCGCCGATGCGGGCATCGTCCATGCCGCGGATCTCCGCCGAGCCGATGCTTGACTGCCAGAGTTGAGTCCCATCCAAGCCCAAAGCGAGGACTCTGCCCGATGAATCGCCGAGCACGATCTGAGGTCCGGCAGAGAAGCGGATGAGGGCCACGCGCGAGGGCGAGCCGAGCGGAAGCGCCGCCGCCAGCGAAGTCGCCTGCCCGTTGACGATCACATCCACGCCGCTGACGTGGAAGACGATGATATCCTCCGTTCCGTCGCCGTTGAAATCACCGAGGGTGGTTTTCATCTGGAAATAATCGAAGGACCAGAGCGGGCTGCCATCGCCATTGAAGACGTTGATCCTTCCCGCGCTTTGGATGAAAAGTTCATCCTGCCCGTCGCCGGTCAGGTCAATGACCTTCATGCTTTCGGCGTCGTCGAAGGGCTGCGACCATGCCTGACTGCTGTTGAACTTTTCCGCGGCGGCAAGCCCGCTGAACGAGAACACGCCCGCCACGACCATGACGAGACAGACCAACACGAACGCGACAATAAAGGGAATGACTTTGCGACTCATTTATGCAGCCTTTCTTTCCAAAAGAGAATATGCCGACTTGAGGAAGGTCAGAATGTCTTTTTGTTCCACTTCTTCAAACGGCGAGACGGCAAGAACGTTGACAATGCCGCCATCGGCGCTTAATTGTTCGATCTTGTATTTGCCAATATCCTTGCCGATGGAGAATTGGTTATTGGGTT
>DAOTXI010000556.1:0-1717 GCA_034435475.1 Anaerolineales bacterium | reverse complement strand
CTGGGCGCTTTGAAGGCGCGTTCCAATTCTTCACCTTCGGCAACCATAAAAGTCAACTCGTCACATTCGTTTGGCTCGGCGTCACTGTATGCGCTCAAGCAATTGAATTCATCGGCAAGCACATCTTGCGCGCCTTGCGCCCGACCCGTATCTTCGGGCAGGCTTTCCACGGCGGGCACGCCGGTATTGTGGAAAGAGTTATCGGTGAAGAGCGGCCCGTTATGGCAGCGGGTGCAGTTTGCGGGTCCGATAAAGAGGCGCAAGCCTTCCACTTCTTCAGCGGTCAAGGTGGCGTTCATCGTCTTGGTGTCATTTTCCAGCGCGGCTTGCACATAGATATCAAAGCGCGAAGCCGTTGGCATGATCTGACGTTCATACGCCGCGATGGCTTTGCCCATGTTGACAAAGATTTGATTGACGGTTTCCCGGTCTATGGGACTCATCGCCTCCCAAGCCGCCCGAGCGGATTCATCTGCCACCGGACCAGCGGCTTCGGGGAAGCGGCTTCGGTCTGAAAGATCGGGCAGTTCACCAAAGATGGCTTCGTATTCGGCGCGATAGTTTTCGTCAATCAGGTGCGCATAAAAGGTGCGGCTGCCGCCATGTTCCACTGCGCTTTCAAGCGGACCCAACGCCTGCGACCACTGACTGTCTTTTCGCCCATCCCAAAACATCCACGGGCTGTAGGCGGTTCCGGCAATTGGCATGGCGCGACGGTTGGTGGTGCCCACGCCTTGTGCGAGCGGCAGACCATCTTGAAATCCCTTTTCGGGCAGGTGACAGGTGGCGCAGGCAACTTCTCCGTTGGAACTGAAACGTGTGTCAAAGAAGAGCGCTTTGCCAAATTCAGCCGCAGCGGGGTCGTCACCATATTGGTTGGACGGATCAGGCGCGAGCGGCGGCAGGCTGCCGATCCACAAGGTTTTTAGGGTGGTGAGTTCTGTCTCTGTCCATGTGGGGCGGGTGAAAATATATCCAAGCCCGCCTGCCACGAGGACGATCAACAGCCCAAACCCTGTCAGAAGTTTGCTGCGTTCAGACATGCCTAGCCTTCCAACGTTAAGTTGAAGGTGATGGTGTCGGTCAGGTCACCGGCGCTGATGTTGAACTTCACCTCCCACCAGCCGCCCATTTGGAACTTCATGCCTTCCACTAAATAATCGCCATTCCCGAGGTATTCGGTCACTTGCGGGGCAGTGGGCAAGCCGTGACCATGCTGCGGCATTCCGCCATCGACGGTGATGGTGGCGTCTTCCACTGGCTGACCGTCTGCGGTTTCGACGTGCAAAACCCACGAGTGGATTTGATTAATGGCAATGGTTTCTTCGCTGGAATACGATACGTTGAATGTACCATTATCGGTGGTGCGCTCGGTTGCATAGTCCAATCCGCTGGGGACGGCGGAGTTGCCATGCATGCTCTCCATCCGTCCAGCCATGAGCGGGTGCATAAAGCGCGGACCGAGGACCGGCATGAGCAGGACAAAGGCGATGATGATAATTACTACCGTTAGCGCAACGGTAAGAATAGTTTTGAGTGTATTATTTTGCATGAGTTACCTCTGAAATGATGATATTTTAGGTCTAAGAAAGTGTCTGAAAACTTGAAAGAATAGGGGTGGTTGGGCAAAATTGTTGGATGACCAAATCACAACAAATCTACCCAACCGACCTGAATGATACTCAATGGTCAAAAATTCGACCATATCTGCCAGCCA
>DAOTXI010000555.1:0-2647 GCA_034435475.1 Anaerolineales bacterium | reverse complement strand
CCGACCTGATACAAGCCGCATGCGCCAGCGCGGAAGTCAAAGCCACGAAGATGTCGGATGAGGAAGCACGGCTGACAGTGTTGGCTCCAGCGGGCGATATGCAAAAGATCAAGGATGCGACCTTCCAACCTGCCATTGATCTGTTAAATTCAGACGGCATGGATGTGCAGGTCTTTGTGTACGATAAAGATGCGCCGCCGTTAAAAGGATGAATTCAGAAGGATGAATGATGAATTGAACGCCCCCTGTGGGCGTTCTTTTTTAACCGCGAAGAACACAAAAGTCGCTAAGTTTTTTGGGGTTCTTTGCGCTCTTCGCGCGCTTGGTGGTAAATCTATTGTCCCGTTGCCATGCGCCAGACGATGTTTAGGGCATCCAAGCCGGTTTCGCGGTGGATGACTTTGGCTTCGTCGGTGAGATAGATATCGCCTTGCAATGGGCGGTCTTTGCGCGTGAACAATCCGCGGTTGGGCAGGTCTGAAACTGCCGCCCAGAAATTCCACAAAGGTAAATCGAATTCATTTGCAAGCAGAGCCATATCGCGGTTGATGCGAAAATCTTTTTCACGATTGTCCGCTTTGGTGGCAAGGATTGGAATCACGCCCTGCTCCAATAGTTGATTGATGATGCGCCGCAAGTAATCGGTGTTGCGTGACTCAAAATGCGAGCCGATCTGAATGATGACGAAAGATGGGCGATGTGTGCGCAACTCGCAATCGACTGGCGTTTCGCCGAATTGACAGCCATACTCGCCGCGATGCCACTGATCCCATAAGAGTGCGCCAGGGGTGGTGCCATCTTGCGCGGTGGGACTTTCGCGCTCAAACGAGCCTGCGAAATTTGCAACCGTCTCCTGCAACTCAGGCGAAAGGCTCGCCACCAAAGCCGGGTCGGTATCATACACGCCTAAAAATTCCTGCGGTTCTGCCTGACAATCGCCAAAGATGGAAAAGGCATTGGGGCTATTGCCGAGTGCGAGTCCTTTTTCATAGATGGCGCGGAGGTTTGAATCTGGTTCTGGCAAAATCGGCAAGTCCATCCATGCATTGGATTCGGGTGTGGATGTAATCGTTGTTGCAATCGTCGGTGTGGATGTTGTTAGTTTCGTCCCCGTCGCTTCTGGCGTGACCGTGGGCTGCCCCTGCGTCGGGATGTCGTATCGCGGCGTGGGGACGATCCGTGCGGGAGTCTCGGTTGGCGGCTGAGTCGGAGGCGGAGTTACTTGGGGGGCGCAAGCGATAAGGAAAACAAATAAAGTAACAATAAAATTTTTCATAGTTCCGTATGGACACCCCTTGCGGGTGTCCTGCCCTTACGGGTGTTGTGTTTGTTACCATCCAGGGCGACCGTAAAGGTCCCCCTACGCATTTTATTCCTTTGCAAATTTCAAAATTCGCGGACGGATGCGGGTTTCAATGGGGCATTTGCTCGACGCGCATGTGGATGGGCAGGCGAATGTCAAGTCCGCGCAGTTGGTCATCATCCTTTTTATGCGGGGGGCGCCGATGAAGAGGTCGGCGGTGATGAGGGAAAAGTTCATGGACAGAATCGTAACATGGGATGGGAAGTAGATGTAAAATTGAGAGATGGAAACCCTTTCCTCGGCATTAGACCCCCAATCCCCCGAATTCAAAGCCAATACTGAACATAACCGCGCCCTTGCCCAGGAGTTGAAGAAACACCTTGCGGATGTCCGCGAAGGCGGCGGCGAGAAGTATCGCAAACGCCACGAAGAGCAGGGCAAGTTATTCGTGCGCGAACGCATCGAACGCCTGCTCGACCCCGGCGCGCCCTTCCTTGAACTCTCCGCGCTGGCGGCGATCAATCTTTATAATAACGAAGCCCCAAGCGCGGGCATCGTCACCGGCATTGGGCGCATCTCCAATCGTGAAGCGCTCATCATCGCCAACGACGCCACCGTCAAAGGCGGCTCGTACTTCCCAATGACGGTCAAGAAACACCTCCGCGCGCAACAGATCGCCGAAGAAAATCATTTGCCCTGCCTCTACCTCGTCGACTCTGGCGGAGCGAATTTGCCGTTTCAAGATGAAGTCTTCCCCGATGTCAATCACTTCGGGCGCATCTTCTACAATCAGGCGCGCATGTCTGCCAAGCGCATTCCGCAAATCGCGGCGGTGATGGGTTCCTGCACAGCCGGCGGCGCGTACGTCCCGGCGATGAGCGATGAAGCAGTCATCGTCAAAGGCGCTGGGACAATTTTTCTCGGCGGACCTCCCCTCGTCAAAGACGCTACGGGTGAGGATGTCACTGCTGAAGAACTGGGCGGTGCAGACGTCCACACACGCAAGAGCGGCGTTGCAGATCACTTCGCAGAGGATGATGACCACGCGATTGAAATTCTTCGTTCGATCGTGGAGACGTTACCACGCGGACATGTCCACTCGCATCTTTCTGGGCTGGAAGTTGCTCCACCCGAGGAGCCTTTATACTCCGCCGACGAATTGTACGGCGTCCTGCCGCGCACTTTCAAAGAATCTTTCGACGTCCGCGAGATCATCGCGCGCATCGTGGACGGTTCCAAGTTCCGCGAGTTCAAAGCGCGCTACGGCACGACTCTCGTCTGCGGATTCGCCCGCATTCACGGCTACCCCGTCGGCATCATCGCCAATAACGGAGTCTTGTTCAG
>DAOTXI010000554.1:0-6043 GCA_034435475.1 Anaerolineales bacterium | reverse complement strand
TCGGCATTCAAGCTGCTGACAGTGACCTTCTCGCCCAAACGCAATTGACCGCCGACCGCCGACTGCGGTCCGCCGTCTGTCATCTGCCGTCGTTCCACCGGCGCTTCCACCTTCTCTTCGATCTTCTCCATCTTCTCTTCGATCGCGCGGATGGCTTGCAAGGGTTGGCTGGCTTTCTTTAACTGAGACTTCAACGAGTCGATGTTGCGTTTGAGTAATGCTACTTCGAGTTCGCCTTCCGCGCGGGCTTTGGCAAGGGTTTCGCGGCGCTCATCTTCGATCTTCTCGAGGCGCTTCTCCAATTCAAGATTTTGCGCTTCGAGTTTGGAACGTTGCTTTTCCAACTTTTCGCGTTCGCGTGACGTGCGGTTGCGTTCCTTGCGAATGTCATCTAATAATTTATCGGCACGCAAATCAAGCGGATTGATCTCAGCCCGCGCAGACTCGATGATGGATTGGGGAAGTCCCAGCTTTTGGGCAATGGCTAAAGCGTTCGACCTGCCCGGCAGACCAATGGTCAACTTGTAGGTGGGGCGAAGCGTCTTGATGTCAAATTCAAGCGAGGCATTGACCACGCCTTCTGTTGAATGCGCGAAAGTTTTTAATTCAGGGTAATGGGTCGCAACCAAGGTCATTACACCCACTTCAAGCAAATGACTCAGAATCGCGCGCGCAATGGCGGCGCCTTCTTGCGGGTCGGTGCCAGAACCGAGTTCATCGAAGATGACCAGAGAGCGATTGTCAATCTGCTTGAGAATGCGGATGATGTTGGTGATGTGTCCGCTAAAGGTGGAAAGTGACTGTTCAATAGATTGCTCATCACCAATATCAGCATACACCGATTTGAAGAACGGCAGTTCCGAGCCGCTTTGAGCAGGGATGTGCAGTCCGCTTTGCGCCATCAACACCAGCAAGCCGACAGTTTTTAGTGATACCGTCTTGCCACCCGTGTTCGGACCGGTGATGACAATGGCGCGCGTCCCTTCGCGTGGGTCAACATCCACAGGCACGACGTTATCAGGGTCAAGCAAGGGGTGGCGGGCTTGGAGGAGTTTTAGGGTTGCAGGTTGCCGATTGGAGGTTGCAGGTTTTGCATCCTTCGATTTTGAACCTTCAACCTTCAACTCACGCATCACCGGTTCACTTGCCCTTAACTCCTCCCCATACTTTGCCTTTGCAAACGCCAGGTCGAGTGCAGCCAGATTTTCGATGCCATACTTTAATTCACTGGCATGTGCGCCAACAATAGACGAAACTTCCGCAAGGATGCGGCGTTCCTCGTCGCGCTCGGCAAGTTGTAATTCACGAATCTCGTTATTGGCTTCCACCACGGGCAGCGGCTCGACAAACAGGGTCGCACCGCTGGAGGATTGGTCGTGGATGACGGCTTTGATGCGACCTTTAAATTCGGCGCGCAACGGAATCACATAACGTCCATCACGCTGGGTTATGATCGGCTCTTGCAGCATGGACGAGGTCTTGGAGTCCGTCACATATTTTTGCAGGCGGCTCATCAAGCGGTCGTGGGCGATTCGCAAATTGCGGCGGATGTCTGCCAGTTTGACGGAGGCAGAATCCAACACCTCGCCGCGCTCCGAGAGGATGCGGGTGATGGCGTCCACAATGCCGTGGGTTTCGGGTAACCCTTCTGCGATCAAACACAGGCGCGGATATTCGCCCTCTTTTTTCTCAAAGGTCTTTTTCAACTCGCGGCAGGCAATCAGCGTGGACTTCACGTCTAGCAATGCCTGCGGATCGAGCACACCGCTGCGGGCGGCGAGGTCTGCCGCTTGGCGGATGTCGTGCGAGGCGCCGATGCTCACATCCTGCACGGAGAGCAGTTTGCGGGCTTCGGTCGTTTCGGCGATGCGGGTTTGTGCGAGGTCAAAAGAATCGGTCGGTTCGAGTTGGCGCGCCAATTCCGTCGAAGCGGAAAAATCGCAGTAACCTGCCAACCGTTCGAGAATTTTTGGGTATTCGAGTACGTTGAGTGTCTTGCTGTCCATAATGGGGGATTATACTTCGGAGGTTAGGTTAATAGACCACCGACCGCGGTCTGGCATATATCGTCTGCGGTCATTGTCAAGGAGATGTTATGAGACTCAAAAACAAAACCGCAATCATCACCGGCGGCACATCCGGGATCGGGAAATCTACGGCATTGCGTTTCGCCGAAGAAGGCGCGGACTTGGTCGTCACAGGGCGGCGCGTCAGCCTGGGGAAAGCCGTCGAAGCAGAATGCAGGTCAAAGGGAGTCCGATGCGTGTTCGTAGAGGCGGATCACTCAAAGGTGGAAGACTGTCAGAGAGTCGTCGAAGCTGCGCTTAAGGAATTTAATCGCATTGATATTTTGTTCAATAACGCGGGCATTGTTACCAAGGGGACGGCGGAGACGACGAGTGATGAAACGTGGCAAGATACGTTGAACATCAATGTAACGGCGGTTTGGAAGATGTGTCAGTTGGTGTTGCCGCAGATGAAGAAGCAGGGGAGTGGCGCGATTGTAAATAACGGTTCGGATTGGTCTGTGGTGGCGGGCAAGAATGCGTTTCCATACATCATGAGCAAAGGCGCGGTGGGCATGATGACCAAGGCGATGGCGCTCGATTATGCGCGCGATGGAATTCGCGTCAATGCGGTTTGCCCTGGTGATACGTTCGTGGATCGTTGGATGGAGAAGGGTTATTTTGAAGGGTCAGACCCGGTGAAGATGGAAGATGCGATTCGTGAAGCGAGCGAATATCTTCCGATGGGGCGTTTTGGAAAACCGGAAGAGATTGCTAATGCCGTTGTATTTTTAGCATCCGATGAAGCTTCGTTTATCACGGGGCATTTGTTGCTGGTAGATGGCGGCAATACAGCGCAGTGATATACTGCGGTTGATTTTTCAATTTTTAGGAAGGTTGACCGCAGGGCAGACTGTGGTCTGCCGTCTGTTTTGGAGTTTTATGCAAAAGAAAATCATCATCGCCATCATCGTGCTTGTGCTGCTGGGCGGCTGTAAGACAAACCCATTCAAAGATCCGCCTAACGTCATCCTCATTCTCACCGACGATATGGACATGACCTTGGTGCCTTATATGCCGCAGACCAATCAACTTATTGGCGAACAAGGCGCAACCTTTGAAAATTATTTCATCACCACGCCCATTTGCTGCCCCTCACGCGCTTCGATGCTGCGTGGGCAATATGCGCACAACACCGACATCCTGCAAAATTCGCCGGGCTTTGCGCGTTTCTTCAAATTGAAAGAGGAAGAAAACACGCTCAACGTCTGGTTGCAAGATGCGGGCTATCGTACAGCCTTATTCGGCAAATATCTCAACAACTATCCTGTCAACGCAGGCAAGAACTACGTCCCGCCCGGCTGGGATGATTGGGGCGCTTTCCTTGCCAACACCGATGATGGCGATTTCTATTACGATTACACCATGAATGAGAATGGCACACTGGTCGAGCATGGCAATGCGCCGGAAGAGTACAGCACAAATATGATTCGGGAAAAGTCCGTCGCTTTTATCACAGACAGCGTTAAAGCCGCCTCGCCCTTTTTCCTTTTCGTTTCAGTCTACGCGCCTCACGGACCTGCGACACCTGCTCCTGACCATCCAGGCTTGGATGAATCTCTGACCTATCCACAAAAACCATCCTTCCTCGAAGCAGACATTCGTGATAAGCCGCAGATCATTCAGGCATTAACTCAAACCGGCGACGAGTTCGATGAAGGGGATGCAAATAATTTCTTCCGACCAAGAGTCGCCTCGCTGCAAGCGGTGGACGACCTTGTGGCAGATTTGATCCAAACTCTCGATGCGACGGGGCAACTGGAGAATACATATATCATTTTTACATCCGATAATGGGTTTCATCTTGGCGAGCATCAACTTCCCTCTGGCAAAGGCACGCCCTATGAAGAAGACATCCGCGTCCCATTCATGGTGCGCGGACCAGGCATTCCGCCCGGCATGGTTGTGACTCAACTATGCGCTAATATTGATCTTGCTTCCACCATTGCCGAGATGACGGGAGTCGATATTCCCGATTTTGTGGACGGACGTTCCTTCCTGCCGTTTCTATCTGATGGGGAAGTACCATGGCGGGATGGTCTTCTGATAGAGTTCGGGTATATTGACGAAGAGGCGGTTGCCGAAGCCCTTAAAGACCCGGATACGGATAACCTGCTGGTGGACGTTGCAGGCGGCGCGTTTCGCGGCATTCGTGGCGCAGATTACGTCTATGTGGAGTATGCCAATGGCGAGATCGAGTTTTATGATCTGACCCGTGACCCGCATCAGCTTGAGAATTTGGCTGGCAGTTTAAGCGTTGAGACTTTGAGCCTGCTCCATGAAAAACTGGAAGCCTTGACGATTTGCGAAGCCTCTGCCTGCCGAAGCATGGAAGAAGATTTAGACGTAGTGATCCGATAGAAATTTATAAGGAGAATCAATGATCGTTGTTTCAGATATGATGGGAACGCTTACCACCGGCTCGCCCTTCCTGGGATTGGTGGATTGGGTAAAGCGCCACCAAAGCAAATTACGCGCGCAGTGGTATATCGCTTCTATTGCGCCTTCGTACATGCTTGCCAAACGCGGACTGATCGACTGGCAGGAATGGGGACAGAAGTTGATGATCAACAGCTTGTCCTATATCAAGAATGCCACGCCGGAAAACGTCCGCGCTGCCTCAGAGTGGATCGTGGAACATGATTTTTGGAAGAAACGCCGCGAAGACGTGGTGGCGCGTCTCATTAAGCATCGGGAAGAAGGCGCGAAGGTGTATATTGCCAGCAGTGTCGTCGAGCCGTTCATCGAGCCATTCGCCCGACGAATCGGCGCGGAGGTGATCGGCACACCAACGGAGATCGTGAATGGAAAACTCCGCATGGTCGGTGGGTTGGCGGCGAATGAGAAAAAGATCGAGCAGGTGTTGAGCCGCCTGGCTGTGGATCGAGTGGATGTTGCCTATGGCGATACAATTCTGGATGTTCCCATGCTTGAACATGCCGACCATCCTGTGGCGGTCTATCCGGACGCGAAGTTGAAGAAGATCGCGCAGGAACGCGGATGGGAGATTTTCGGCAATACGCCGTGGTACGAATAATTAACTCCTCTTACGCGCGCCTGCGGCTTCCTTGTGTGTTGACCGCAGGCGGCAGACCGTTGTTCTTACTCGTGAGCCGGTTGTCCGCGGTCAATCCAATATTAGCGTGTAAGATTGCTGCGGGCGGTGTCGCGTCTGCAGCAATGACAGGAAAGAGGCAACATGGAACGAACCACCATTCGCAGGTCAAGAAAGAGGCGGGCGGAGAATAAAATCTATTTGTGCGCGCCGGTCAACTCCCTCGTTGAAGGCATTTACGAGCAGAACATCCCTTTCTATGAGATACGCAAACATGGCGACATGGGCTTGGGCACGTTCAACGACCTCGACGGCGAGATGATGATGGTGGATGGCGAAATTTATCGCGTGGGGTCAGATGGCAAGGTTAATCTCATCACGGATGATGAGATGTGTACGCCCTTTGCGTGTGTGACGTTTTTCCAGCCCGCCAGCGATGAAGCGCTTGAACAGGAAATGGATTATGAACATTTTCTGCGCTGGGTGACGGAGTTGATGCCTTCACCGAATATTTTTTATGCCTTTCGCATTACAGGCGAATTTTCCTATGTGCGTACGCGCTCGGTGCCCAAACAGGAAAATTACCGTCCGTTAGTGGAAGTGGCAAAGGAACAACCGACGTTTGAATTTCATAATGTGAGCGGCAAGATGGTTGGGTTTTATACGCCTGCATTCATGGCGTCGCTCAGCGTGCCGGGCGTGCATTTACACTTCCTCACCGAAGATAAAACCAGCGGCGGGCATTTGCTCGAATGTAAGCCGCGCAGGATAAAATTGGAACTGCAATATCTTTACACGGTGGAGTTATCCCTGCCCGCGAATCTTGATTACCTTACTTGGGATTTCCAGCGCGACATCGGCAAAGATTTGGATAAAGCAGAGAAATAGGAGGCTTGTGTGAAAAGACCAAATTGGATCGCCA
>DAOTXI010000553.1:0-3415 GCA_034435475.1 Anaerolineales bacterium | reverse complement strand
GATGTTGGGGGAGGTGCCCGCAGGGCGAAGGGGGAACAAAAAAGAGCCCCGTCTCACGACGAGGCTCTTTCATCAGGTTCGATTAGAGAACCACAACATCCGCGGCCTGCAAACCTTTGGGACCATTTTCGATGGTGAATTCCACCTTCTGGCCTTCCTGCAGGTTCTTGAAGCCTTCGCCGCGAATGGCGGAGAAGTGGACGAAGACGTCGGGTCCGCCGTCTCGCGCAATGAAACCGTAGCCCTTGGTCCCATTGAACCACTTCACCGTGCCGATGATACGTTCAGCCATATTTGCCTCCTGAGCAAAAAGAAAAAAAATTGGGTGACGCAGTTGTGTTCATCGGGTGGTAAAAAAAATACGGCTCAGGTCTTGCTTTGAGCCGTCGTCTTCTTCCTTCCACAACGAAAACCTCTTGCATCCTTCAAGGCTTAATTTATCATGAAATTCTAATCTTGGCAATTATTTCACTGGCTCGAGAAGCATGACCGGGATGTGCCGGTGGGAGGCGCGCTCCTTGTATTTTTGGTAACCTGTGTAATAAGAAAGCGCCATCTGCCAATATGCTTCGCGCTCATCGCCGAAGACCTCGCGGGCGGTAAAGCGCAGGAAGCGCCCGCCTTTGACGACCTCGCAGGTTGGGTTTGCGACCAGATTGTAATACCAGCCGGGGTTGTGCTTTTGCCCAAAGTTCGAGCCAATCAACGCAATCCGTTCGCCATGGAACAAGCCCACCAGCGGAATTGTGCGGGGCTGTCCGCTCTTTGCGCCGATGGTGGTGAGCTGGATGATGGGTAAGCCGACGATCTCTGCAACAGAATGCCGCCCTCCGCTGATTTTGAATACCGCGCCGTCGGCATGATGGAGGATGCGCGCCAAGATTGCCGTAACAGGGCGTAGCATAAGAAAACGGTGAATTATTTTTTGGAAGGCGTTCGGTTTTTTATCCATTATTTTTCCAGCCAGATCGTGACGGGACCGTCATTGTGGATTTCGACTTCCATATGACTGCCAAACTTGCCGGTTTGGGTTGGGACGCCATGCGTGCGCAGGAGTTCGATGAAGCGATTAACCAGCGGCTCGGCGGCATCGGGCAGGGCGGCATCTATAAATGAAGGTCGGCGACCCTTTCGGCTATCCGCATAAAGAGTGAATTGGGATACAACAATGGCTTCCCCTTTCACATCCAACACGGAGAGATTGGTCTTGCCCTGTTCATCTTCAAAGATGCGCAGGTTGGCGCTCTTTTCGGCAAGGAACTGGACCTGCTCCTCCCCATCGCCGTGACCGATTCCCAATAAAATCAACAGACCTTTTCCGATACTGGAAATGGTCTGTTTTTCGACGGTAACGCTTGCCTTGGAAACTCGCTGGATGAGGATGCGCATGGGAATTAGTAGTTTAGTAAATTGGTAAATTGGTTTTCACCAATTTACCAATACCCAATATACTAACTTACGGCAACTCCATCGCCTCGCGGACTTCCTTCATCACAGTCTGCGCGATGGCGCGGGCGCGTTTGCCGCCGTCGTCTAGGATGGCTTGCACCTCGGCAGGCTTGGACTCGAATTCGGCGCGTTTGGCGCGGAAAGGTTCAAGATGCTTGTTCAGGTTGCCGGCGAAGCGCAATTTACAATCCACACAGCCGATGCCCGCCTTGCGGCATTCAACATTGATCATGTCCACTTCCTCCTGCGGGGAGAAAATCTTGTGCATGGCGAACACATTGCAGACATCCGGGTTCCCGGGGTCGGTTTTGCGCATCCGCGCCGGGTCGGTGACCATCTCGCGGACGCGTTTGGTGGTCTCTTCGGGGGTAAGCGCCAGCTCGATGTGATTGTTGAGACTCTTGCTCATTTTCTCTTTGCCGTCAATGCCGAGGACTTTCTTTATCTCAGTATGCTTGACCTGCGGCTCGATCAGCGCTTTGGTATTGTAGCGATAGTTGAACGAGCGCACCGTCTCACGCGCAAATTCGACATGCGGCGCCTGATCTATCCCGACCGGTACCACATCCGTTTTGTAAAGGACAATATCGGCGGTCATCAGCACCGGGTAACCGAGCAAACCGTAATTGACATTCTCCGGCTGTTGGCGGATTTTTTCCTTGAAGGTCGGCAGGTCGGTCAGTTTGCCAAGCGGCGTGACCATAGAAAGATAGGTATGCAGTTCCATCACTTCGGGCACGTGGGACTGCACAAAGAGGATCGACTCTTCCGGGCGGATTCCAGCCGCGAGCCAATCCAACGCCATCTCAAAGGTATTCTGCCGGAGCTCCTGTGTCGTCTCCACCGTCGTCAGCGCGTGAACGTCCACAATGCAGTACACGCATTCATAATCTGTTTGCAACGTCACATAATTCTCGATCGCTCCGAGATAATTCCCCAAATGCTGGCGTCCCGTCGGGCGCGCGCCTGAAAATACTCTTCCTTTTTTTGCCATTCCTGATTCCTTATTGTTTTTTATCGTAGGGGCAACCCGACCAGACAGTCAGACCCGCCCACCCTAAAAGAGAGGGTTGCCCGGCAGCCGGGCGACCCTCTCTTGCGCAACCTGGTTCAAAAAGACATGAGCGGGTCGCCCCTACCTTATACATCAATCAACCATCTTCGAGACCAGACCCAAAATCTCGCCCGCTTCAGCATGGCGTTTGGTCTGGAGTTTGGAGAAGATCAACTTCCCGTTCGCGCTGACCTCGAACCTGCCTTCATCCGAGGGAACCAGAGTGATGCCCTCGATGACGTGCTCGTAATTCTTCAGTAACTCTTCCGCCAGGCTCACGGCCCGACCGGTGTAATGTCAAACCGCGCAGTAGACAATCTCGATCTTCAGCATGGGTTTTCTCCAGGAAACCTGACAGGTCTCATCGAATCCTCTATGGCGGATATCTTGACGGGAGACCTGTCAGGTTTATAGTTGTATAAGAAAATTATAACATGACGATTTCGAAGGCTTGCCACACCCCGGCAAGAAGGCTATAATGCCGCAGTCGTAACCAAGGAAAGAAGAACGCAAGGAGAGAACGTATGCCCGTCTACACCTATCGCTGTGAAAATTGCGGAATCCAATTCGAAAAACAGCAGTCCTTCACAGATAACCCGCTCAAGACCTGCCCCGAATGCCGCAAGAAGGCGCTTAAAAAAGTCATCACCCCCACCAAGGTCATCTTCAAAGGCTCGGGCTTCTACGCCACCGACCACAAATCGCCTTCCGGTGAAACATCGTCCACAAAGAAAGCGGCGACCGAGACCAAATCCGAGACCAAAACGACCGCTGAGAAATCCGAAAGCTAGGTTCATGAGCGCGGTGGAAAGCCGCGCTTCTTTTTTATTTAAAGAAGGAGAAATCACATGTCAATGGAAGATATCCTCAAGGTTCTCGTCGATTCCCGCCAGCAAAGCAATGCCCCCAGCC
>DAOTXI010000552.1:0-2098 GCA_034435475.1 Anaerolineales bacterium | reverse complement strand
CCGCGATATTCTGCCCGATGATGTTGACTTTCACTTCCTTCTCAGGCTCGATGCCAATAATGCCAACAGAAAACGCCCCTTCGCGGCTGGTCACCAGTCCGCCGGTCTTGATGCGCTGGGTGGCAACCAGCGTCAGTGGATTTGTCTCTGCGGCTTCGATCACCGCCTGAGGATCCGCCAGCGGGAAGAGCGGATTCGAGTTTGCCTCCGCGCGGTAGCCCTCCGCATGAACCTGAATGTTGCCTCCCAGCACTTTCACGGCATTGCCATAGATCGCGTCAGTCCAGCCGTTGATCAGCCCGTCGTACCACATCATCAAAGCCAGCGTCACTGACATGGCAAGGACGATGATGATCGTGCGGCGCTTGTGCCGCCAGATGTTGCGCCATGCAAGGCGCAGATAAAGTTGCATTCGAAACTCCTTTTCAATCGCTAAAAAGAACCATTCTCTGATATTAGGAAGTAGGAGAAACCCATTCCTTCAAAATATCCATTGTTCCCGTCCAGAGCGAACCGGCAGGCGCGCCGAGTATGCGTTCCAGACTCTCGTAATAAGCGCCCACGATCAACTCAAGTTGTTCCAGTGCGTCTGGCGGAGGATGATCTGACAATACCAGCGAAACGATCTTGTCTTCGAACCCGCGCGACACCCCCAGCATCGTATCCGCAAATTGATCGGGATATTTCGTCGAAAACACCCCTTCAGCGATTCCCTGACGGATGATCTTCGCAAGTTTTGGCGAAAAGAATTTGACAAAAGCCGCTTCATGCTTGTGGCGGATAAGCGCGTTTGCATCGTCATACCAGATGCGCATCAGGTTGAGCATAAAGGGTTTCTGATCCACCTTCCAACGACTGCCCTTGTCGAAATACAGTTTCATTTTTTCAATGGCAGGCAGGTTTTCTGCCTCCAACACCGGCGTCATCACCTGGTCGGCTTCGTCCATCATCCGCCCCACCAAGCCATCCAGCAGGTCCTGCTTGGAATCGAAGTAATGGTAGAACGCCCCCTTTGAAATCTTCGACACGTCCAAAATATCCTGAATGGACATTGCCTCATAGCCCTTGCTATACACCAATTGTCGGGCAACATCCAATATCTCGTTTCGCTTCGCGGCGTAACTCTCTTCTTTCAAAACTCTTGGCATAGCATCCTTTTATAAACCGACCGTCGGTTTATTTTTATTATATTCATGACAAACTCTCTTGTCAACCCTTTTTTGGATAAAAACCCCGCTCAACCTTGACCTTACCTTGATCCGGTTTCCTGTAAACGCTTCCCCGCTGAAAGTTTATCCACAAAACCGCGCTAAACTGTGCGAATCAAAAAAACGCAAGGCTCACACCTCGCGGATTTCATCAGCAATCTATTCACTGCTCACTATTCACTCTCAACTCTCAACTCGTCACTTATTACTCTTCTTATAACCCTTCCCGCCACTGCCTTCATCAACCACCCCGCCCGCCAAAAAGCGACCGCCGCCATGCCATGCGCCAACACCGCGAAGAAAGGCGGAGTCTCGAAGGTGTAATACGTCCAGCATTGACGGGTCGTGCCCCACAGCTCAAGGAAATATCCCAGCCCCGACCCGGCGATGAAGGTCAACAATGCAAAGCGGTGATCCGTCGGTGTGAGGATGAGCAGGGCGCATAACGCCAGCGAGAGCAGGGTATAGGGCTTGTCGAAGGTCGGGGAAACAAAGACCAGCATCAGGGTCAGGAAAGAGGCGAAGACAGTCCAATAAAGAATGATGAAGGATGAGGGATGAATTTTTTCTCCAGAGCGGAATTCGATCTTTCCCAGTATCCAGTCAATGGCTCTTGTAATTCGATCAATCGACAACGACGCAATGGGCCAGGCAGGGATGATCCACAGCGGCGGGCGTTCGGCGGTGTAGTAATGCCAGAGGTTGGTCTGTGTGCCCCAGCTTTCGATTGCCAGCCCGCCGCAGACGCCGACGAAAACAATGAGCAGATCGGTCTTGAGATTCGCCCGCGACACAATGGGGATGGACATGAAAAGGAAGATGCCGATCAACAACCAGTCAATATAACGCCACCATGCGCCATCCCAATCCACGTAGGCGAGATACTCCTC
>DAOTXI010000551.1:0-3230 GCA_034435475.1 Anaerolineales bacterium | reverse complement strand
TGGACTGCAACGTCTCCCTACATTGCAGTTCGAAAGTCAGGAGACTTTCGAGTCCGTTAACGAGAAAGGCGACCCGTACCGGGTCGCCTTTTTTTATTCCTCATCCCTCGTTACTTTTTCTTCTTCGCCTTTGAAACCTTCTTTACAACCTTGCGCTTCACTGACTTCACCTTGCTCTTTACGGATTTCGCATCCTTTTTCTTCGCTTTCTCAACAGGCAACTTCTCCAACTCACTGACCAGCCTGCCGAGGAAGTCAAAGCCGCCCTGCCAGAACTTCGGGTCGCGGATGTCCACGCCTGCTTCCTTCAGGATGCGTTCCGGGGCTTCCGCTCCGCCTGCCGAGAGGATCTTGAGATACTTCGGCTTGAACGATTCGCCTTCGGCTTTGAACATCTGATACAGCGCGTAGACGAGCAATTGACCGAAGGCGTAAGCGTAGACGTAGAACGGCACCTGGTAGATGTGCGGGATGCCGACCCATTCCCATTTGAATTCGTCGCTCAGGTCGAGCGAGTCGCCGAACTGTTCCTTCAAGTTGTCGAGGTAGGCGGCGCTCAGGTCATCCACTGAGGCGTTTTTCTGGGTCAACTCGTGCGCGGTCTTCTCGAAGATGGCAAAGTAGGACTGGCGCATGACGGTCGCGTAGGCGTCGTCCATTTGCTTGAAGAGGATGTCGCGGCGAACGGAATCGTCCTTTTCCTCCGAAAGCAATTTGTCGATCAGGATCATTTCGGCGAAGGTGGAAGCCGTCTCAGCCAGCGGCAGGGAGGAATGGAAAGTAAATGCGCTGTGATGTTCCGCCAGCATGGCATGGATGGCATGACCGAGTTCATGCGCGAGGGTCGCCACTTCGCGGCTGTTGCCCTGATAGTTCACCATCACGTAGGGGGTCTCTTCGGGCAAAAAGCCCCAGCAGAACGCCCCTCCGCGCTTGCCTTTGCGGATTTCGCTGTCAATGCGGTTCTGGTCGAAGACGCGCTTTGCCAGGTCTGCCACTTTGGGGGAAAATCCGGTAAATGCATCCAACACCATGTTGACGGCGGTATTCCAGTCGTATTTTTTCTTCGACTCAGCCAGCGGCGCGTAGATGTCATAGCGGCGCATCTTCTTCATGCCGAGATGTTTTGCTTTCATCTTGAAATAGCGCTGGAAGATGCCGGTGTTCTTGCGGGCAACACCCAGCAGCGCTTCCACGGCTTCGTCGGGCACGTCGTTGTTCAAGTTGCGCGGCGCGATGGAGTTCTTGAACTTGCGCAGGTTGATGTTCTCGCTGTGCCAGTCGCGCAGGATGGTCTGGTAGATCTGCCCAAGGATGGGACCGTCCTCCGCGTAAACCTTGAATTGCGATTGATAACTGGCGGCGCGCACGGCGGGATCGGTGCTGTAGCGATAGGAGAACAACTCCGAGGCGGTCATTTCCTTTTCCCTGCCGCCCACTTTCATCTTGAACGTATAGCGGTTCGTGATCGAATCGTACAGGTTGCCGAGCGCGTTCACGCCGGTCACGTTCTTGAGGTTGATGATCTTCTCTTCCGCTTCGCTCAGGGTGTGCGGTTTGTAGAGGCGCATCGCTTCGAGGTAATAGCGGTAATCGCCGGAGGCATCCATCAGGCGTTTGGCGTTGGCGTCGTCCAGTTCCTTCCACCACAGGCTGAAGAAAAGCGTCCGGTTCTGGTTCTCGGCAAGGAATTGCATCACCCGCGCCTGCAATGCCTGCGCCTTCTGGTCCTGCGTATCGGCGGTGAAGGACAGCCCTGCATACGAATAAAGTTTGTTGGCAATGCGCGTCGCGGATTCGTCCGATTTCATGATCTGCATGAATTGCTCGGTCGAAATCTCCGGTGCCAGTTTGCCGCGCACGCCTTCGAACGAAGCCACATGCTCTTCGATCATGTCGAAGGCGTTTTGCAGTTCCGCGCTCTCGAAACTTGGGTAAAGTTGGGACAGGTCCCAGGTTGAAAGTTTATAAGCCATTGTGTCTCCTTTATTGTAGGGGCGAGGTTACCTCGCCCCTACGTTTTATCATAAAGAAATAATTTTCGACCCACTCTTTAGTGTGGATTTTACAGACTCGACCTCACATGCATGATGTCGCCTTCTTTTACGATATATTCCTTGCCTTCGAGCCGGAACTTTCCTTTGGCTTTCGCTTCGTTCATCCCGCCCAGGCTGACGAGGTCTTCGTAAGCCACCACCTCCGCCCGGACGAATCCACGCGAGAGATCGGTGTGGATCTCGCCCGCCGCCTCCTGCGCCGTTGCTCCGCGGTGGGTGACCCATGCCCGCACTTCGTCCTCGCCGACGGTGAAGAAGGTCAACTCCTGCAATAACTCGTAGGAGAGGTTGATCATGCGATTGAGGCTGAGTTCCTTGATGCCGTATTCCTCCATGAAAACGGCCGCGTCTTCGGCGGAGAGTTGGGCAATTTCCATTTCCAGTTTGCACATCAACGCCACGGAGGGATGATCCAGTTTCGCTTCCGGCGCGGATTGTCCTTCGCCGAGGTTGAACACGGTCAACAGGCGTTTGCGGGTCAGCAAACCGAAACTGGAAAGTTCCTTTTCTTCTTCATGAGTAAACTGAAGTTCGCGCAAGGGTTTGTTGTCGGATAATGCTTTGTTCAGTTTCTCGAATAATTCGATCTGCCGCGCGTTGACGGCTTTATCCGTGCCGCCTTTTTTGCGCTCGTCGGTCAGTTTTTCCAATTTGCGCTCGACTGCGATCAGGTCGTTTAGCAGGAGTTCGCCTGTCATCGCTTCGACGTCGCGCAACGGGTTCACGCTTCCGTTGGGATGGGCGACGTTATCATTCTCGAAAGCGCGGACGACAAGGATGAGCGCGTCCATCTGGTTGAGTTGATTCAGCAGTTGACCCGAGATTCCTGTCTTTGCAGACCCGCCCTCAAGCCCGGCGATATCTGCGTAGGCTACTTTGGTGTAGATCGTCTTGCGCGGGTTAAACATCTTCGAGAGGATGTCCACCCGCGGGTCTGGCACGTCCACGACGGCTTGATGCACCTCGATCCGCCCGGCGGAGGCGGTGGTGGGGGCGTTGCCGCGGGTGAGCGCGTTGAAGAGGGTTGTCTTGCCCGACTGGGGCAGTCCGATGATTCCGAGTTTCATTGTTTCCTTTTGCTATGGAACAAGTCTTTAGACTTGTTCTACGCATTATTTGAGTGGTATACTTTGGGTCGCTCTCGAGCCGAAGTGGCGGAATAGGCAGACGCGC
>DAOTXI010000550.1:0-1514 GCA_034435475.1 Anaerolineales bacterium | reverse complement strand
CGTAGGGAGTTTGGTTGGCGAGGTTCACGGCTTCGTCGTCGGTCTTGAAGGTGTGGACGGTGGCGACGGGTCCGAAGATTTCTTCGAGCGTCTCTTCGGGGGCGACTCCCGTTATCAGCGTGGGAGAAAGATAATAGCCAGAATCAGGCACAGGCGTGGGCTGATGCGTTTGTCCGCCTTTGGCTTTGAGTGCGTTGACCGCGTCCACAATGCGACCGTGATGGGCAGAGTTGGCGAGCGGTCCGAGTTGGGATTCTATCGAGAGCGCGTCGCCCACTTTGACTTGTTTGAATTTATCCAGCGCGGCTTTGACGACCTGATCCTGAATCGATTCGTGAACAACGAGCCGACCAAGCGCGCGGCACCACTGACCGTTGAGCGTGGTCATGCCCGCGACAATGCCATCGGCAACTTTATCAATATCAGCGTCTTGCAAAACGACCATCGCATTGTTACCGCCTAGTTCGAGTTGCAGCGACTTGAAATCTGCGGCGCAGGCAGCAGCGACGGCGCGACCGCCCTGCAAACCGCCCGTGAACGAAACCGCGCGCACACGTTTATCACCGACAAGTTTTGCACCGACATCGCCGCCGCCGTTGACGATTTGGAACAAGCCTTTGGGCAGACCAGCGGCTTCGAGCCCGTCAACGAGAAAGAGACAGGAATACGGCGCCCATTCGGTAGGCTTGAGAATGACGGGACAACCCGCGGCGAGTGCGTTGGCGATTTTATGCGCAGCAAGCGCGGCGGGAGAATTCCACGGGACGATGGCAACGGCAACACCGAGCGGCTTGCGGAGAACCTCCACATCGCCATGCGGACCAGGGACTTTGTTGACGGCGTATCCACTGCGCAGGACACCCGCGGCGGCTTTGAAGGCGAGCCACACAATTGCGTTGACAAAACTCGTCGTGCTGAAGACGATGCCCGTGTTATAGGATTCAACCGCGGCGATCATTGGCGTTAATCCCATCAGATGATTGGCGGCGTTATCGAGGATGTCCGCGCGTTTTTCGGGAGAGGTATTCGCCCATTCGCCTGCTTCATGCAATCGCTGTGCGACTTGTAAGGCGCGTTCGATGTTCTCTGGGCTGGTCGCCATTTGCGGTGCGATCTTCTCGCCCGTGTTCGGGTTGTGGACGAAGGCGCCCATGTTGATTGTTGGGGCGATTCGTTCACCGTCAATGTAATCGAATAATTGAAAATGTTTCTTTACTTCTTCTAATGCGGGCATTTTGATTTCGGGGAAGGACATGGGTTGGGTCTCCTTTGGTAAATGGTAATTAGTAATTGGTAATTGACCGCCTACGGAAGACCGCCGACCGAGTCTTATGCTTTTGGTTTCGCCGTCGGTGGTCAGCGGTCTGCGGTCGGGTTTTCCTTCATATACACCTTCGTCACACTGCGCACATCGTGGACGGGTCCATCGGCGCCGCGGGGATCAAAGTCAACGCGTCTTTCGCAGGTGGAGGCGACGCGGACTCCTTTGGCGGTCAATGTGCGGACGGCGACTC
>DAOTXI010000549.1:0-2405 GCA_034435475.1 Anaerolineales bacterium | reverse complement strand
TTCGCCATGGGTACGGCGTGCCCGTCCACCGCGTTGGCGTATTTCTTTCACTGCTCCACCTCTTCACGCGGTTTGCTCGCGCTCGATGCCATCGAAGAAGGCAAATTTACGGAGGAAGAAATTCCTGCCGTGCGAACCTTTGCCGAAAATGTCCTGCACCGCATGGGGACGAAGCGTCAACTGCTTGGCAACTTTGCCAGCGAAACCGCCAAGTCATCGCAGAGCGCGGTCTTCATCTCCACCGAAGCGGAGAAGGTGGACGGCGGTTGGAATCTCAACGGCGTGAAATCGTTTGGATGCAACACGGGAGTCGCGGACGCGTATTTGGTGGCGGCAAAACTCAAAGCGTATGATACGGCGGAAGGCTTGAGCATGTTCTTCGTCCCGCGTGAGGCGGAGGGTGTGAAGGAACGTCCGCAGTGGGATGCGCTGGGGATGCGCGCCACCGCGTCGCATGGCATCATCCTGGAAAATGTTTTTGTGCCTGATGATGAGTCGTTGGCAATCCCTGGCGCGTTCGTCAAGTTGATGCAGTCCAGCCGCGGTTCCTTGATGGGCAACCAGCCCGCCATCTCCGCCATTTATCTCGGCGCGGCAAAGGCGGCGTATGATTACGCTCTCGAAAAAACAATGAGCATGAAATTCGAAGACACGGGCAAACCGATTGCCACCAGCCCGTTCCATCAGGAATTGATCGGCAAGATGACCGTCGAAATCGAAACCGCGCGCCTATGGCTTCGCAGACAGATTGATTTGGAAATCTGCGAGCCGCCCATTGCCTCGAAGACCGAAGTCGTTCAACATTGGCGCATGGCAAAAGGGACTGTCTCCGAAGCATGTTTTGAAGTAGCGCAACTCGCCTTGAAAATGACAGGCACTAGCGGCACGGCGAATCGCGGCGTGATTGCCCGTATGATGCGTGATATTGCGATGAGCCTGGTCATGGCATTCCCCGCCGAACGCGGACGCCTCGAAGCGGCGAAGACCATCACCGATGGCGCGGAGACCAAGTCGTTTACGGTTTCAAAATAAAAACCTTATAACCACAAAGGAGACAAAGGGTCACAAAGGTTTAAAACCTTAAGCTTTTCCTTTGTGTACCTTCGTAACCCTTTGTGGTAAAAAAAAAAAATTAAAGGAGATAACTATGTCCTTCCCCGAAATCAAAATGCCCTCGCTCGACGAAGTCAAAAAACATTTCACCCTCTTCGATTACATTGATGGTGAACGAATCGCCCCAACAATCAACATGGGCGCATTCGTCCATAACCCCAACACAGGCGAGAAGATCGCGCCGCAAATGGCGACCAGCCCTGAGAACATCGAGCGCGCGTTACAGGTGGCACAGCGATTGCATGAAGCAGGCGAGTGGGCGAACACCTCTGCCGAAAAACGCGCCGAGATTCTTGATAACGCCGCCAATCACCTGATGGGACTCGTCCCGATGA
The DNA here is from genome assembly GCA_034435475.1 of Anaerolineales bacterium. Taxonomy (GTDB): domain Bacteria; phylum Chloroflexota; class Anaerolineae; order Anaerolineales; family Villigracilaceae; genus Villigracilis. Next base: position 957 of record DAOTXI010000549.1, on the reverse strand, counting down.
TCGCCGCCGTTGAATCCTACAACACGGGCATTGTCTTCAGCACCACAAGTTTCGTCAACGCAATCGTGTGGCTGGCGTTCAAAGCGGCGGCTGGCGTCCTCCGCAGTGGATACGCCGTCAACAAAGTGCCAGGTCCGCATGGCGATGTGGAAGTCCTCCGCAAGCCGCTCGGTGTTGCGGTCGCCATCGTGCCGTGGAATTCTCCCGCCGCGCTCGCCGCGCATAAAGTTGCCAATGCGCTCGCCGCGGGCTGTCCCGTCATTCTCAAGCCCACCGAATGGGCGCCGTATTCCTGCCTCTTCCTCGTTGATGGACTCGAAACCGCAGGTCTCCCCAAGGGACTTTTTCAAATCGTCAACGGCGGCGGGGATGTCGGCGCAAAACTCGTCGGTGATAAACGTGTGCGCGCCGTTTCGTTCACGGGTGGTCTCAATGGCGGACGTGCTGTGGCGGCGGCGTGTGCTTCTGATTTCAAATCGCTGCAACTCGAACTTGGCGGCAACAACGCCATGGTCGTACTCGCCGACGCTGATATTGACAAGGTCGCCGACGGCATTGTCGCGGGCATGACCACGCTCAACGGTCAGTGGTGCCGCGCGCTCGGTCGCCTGGTCGTCCACGAATCGATTCAGGATCAAGTCCTCAACGCCGCGCTGGAAAAATTCAAATCCCTCAAAGTGGGCGACGCGCTCTCGATGGAATCCCAACTCGGACCGCTCGCCAACGCCGCGCATCACGGTCGCATTGTGGACGCGGTCAACGCGCTCAAAGCCAAAGGCGGACAAACGCATCATGCCGCCCCGACGCCTGATTCAGCAGGCTACTATCTTTCTCCCACGCTGATAACGGGAGTCGCCCCCGAAGAGACGCTCGAAGAAATCTTCGGACCCGTCGCCACCGTCCACACCTTCAAGACCGACGACGAAGCCGTGAACCTCGCCAACCAAACTCCCTACG
>DAOTXI010000548.1:0-1949 GCA_034435475.1 Anaerolineales bacterium | reverse complement strand
GTCGAAGAGTTTGCTATTGTTGAACCAGTGCATGAGAAGACTCCCTGGATGTGTGTGGTTGAAGGTTTAGGGGTAGAGGTTGAAAGTTTATTAACCTTCAACTTTCAACCTGTAACGTGCAACCCGCTAACTCAAATTACAAGATTATACGCCCCGTGCGGGAATTGGTTGCGCCCATGATAAAATTACCCTCCTATGCAACCGTCTCTTGAAAAATTACGCAAATTCTTCCGGCTCGAACACGAAAATAAATACGAAAATACCGCCATCATTGGCGGACTTGCCAAGATGCTCGATTATTGGGAAGGGGAAGCCCGCGCAGACGGAGTGACCGAGGAAGTGATTCAGGCGGTCGTTTCGCGTTTGCGGGCGTATGATAAATTGCCTCCTGCCGGGCGGGCGGATTCATTGAAGGGGCTCTGGAAGCGGATCGGCGAGACATACCCCGAAGCGGGGCAAAAGCCAAAGACGCAGAACCAGCTTCCCCGTCCGGCGCGAAGCGATGCTGGTGGGGAGGCGAATGCCCCGGAGGCGAATCAGGCTCCGGCGAAGAGTCAAAATCAACAGCGACAGCATCCCCAAAAACAAAGACAGGCGCCGCCTCAACGATTCGATTCTGCGACGAGCGCGAGGCACAGCCAGACTCCCGCCGCATTGGGCGCGAAGTTGACGGTGCTTCAGGGTGTGGGACCGAAGAGCGCGGAGTCGCTGGCGCGGCTTGGGATGCATACGCTGGGCGATATGTTGTATTACTTCCCGCGCCGATACGAAGATTACACACTGCTCAAGCCGATTCAGGCATTGATGTTTGGCGATGTGGTGACGGTGCTGGGGACGATCCAAAGCGTCCATAACCGACCGGTGCGCGGCGGGAAGATGAACATTATCGAAGTCATCATTGCCGACGGCACGGGTTCGATGCGCGTGACCTTCTTCAACCAGCCGTGGTTGTTGAACCGCTTCAAGGCGGGCGATGCGATCTCGGTTTCGGGGAAGATAGATCAATACCTCGGGCGTATTGTGATGAACAGCCCCGATTGGGAAAGCGTGGAGATGGAAAACCTCCACACGAATCGGATTGTGCCGATCTATCCGCTGACGGAACGCATCACGCAGAAGTGGCTGCGCAATCAAATGAAGCAGGTCGTTTCCTATTGGGCGCCCGCCGTTGTGGATGCGCTGCCGGATACGATCAAGCGTGAGGCGGGTCTGGTTTCATTGGGCGAGGCGTTGACGCAGGCGCATTTTCCCGATTCGCAGGCGCGGCTCAAACTGGCTCGCGAGCGTCTTGCCTTCGATGAAATTTTCTATTTGCAGATGGGCGTGCTGAGACAAAAACGCGACTGGCAAACGGTGGATGGAAAGCGGTTCGCGGTCCTGGACGGGTGGCTGGATGCGCGTTTAGCGGCTTTGCCCTTCACCCTGACCTCGGCTCAACAATCTGCGCTGACGGATATCCGCGGCGACCTGGATTCGGGCAAACCGATGAACCGGTTGATTCAAGGCGATGTCGGTTCGGGCAAGACGGTCATTGCGGCGCTGGGGGCGAGTATGGTGGTTGAGAATGGAGCGCAGGCGGCGATCATGGCGCCGACCTCCATTTTGGCGGAACAGCATTATCGCAATTTTGTCAGTTTGCTGGCAGGTGAAAACGGATTTTTACAGAAGGACGAGATTCGCCTGCTGGTGGGGAGCACGAGCGGGTTGGAGAAGGAAGCGATCCGCGCCGGGTTGGCGGAAGGCTCGATCAAGATCGTCATCGGCACTCATGCGGTCATCGAACCGGATGTGCAATTCAAGGAATTGCAGTTCGTGGTGATTGATGAACAGCATCGCTTCGGCGTGGAGCAACGCGCCGAATTGCGCAGCAAAGGCACGAACCCGCACCTGTTGGTGATGACAGCCACGCCCATTCCGCGCTCGCTGGCGTTGACGATGTTTGGCGATCT
>DAOTXI010000547.1:0-1725 GCA_034435475.1 Anaerolineales bacterium | reverse complement strand
GTCAGGGACTTCTTGCCGCCTTCAACGGCAATCTCTTTATTCAACTCATCTGGCAGATCGCGCCCGGCACATCCGACCCGAAATTCCTGCTTGACACACTGCTCGACGATCAACTCGATACCCCCGCAGGCGCTCCCGAACTTTTCCTCCTCCGAAACATGAACGTGATCTACGACAACATCGCCAGCACAGCCACCCCCGCCCTGCCCCACGGCGGCGCAGGCGCATGGACCTGCGGCGACCGCGTCTTTGCATGGAAAGTTTATTCCCCGCAAGACGGCACATCCCGCGGCATGTTCGATGAAGCGTTAGCCCGCTTCACCTGCGGGCAATAATTTTTGTAGGGGTGACCCGTCCCGATTTAACAAGAACCTGCTTGCACCAAGGGAGGGTCGCCCTGCGTGGGCAACACAACCGCGCGCGCAAAGTGCGACCCTTTGTTGCGTTCCAAGGGTTTATGGGATTCTGGCGGGTCGCCCCTATCATGTAAAATCGGGCAAACAACCAAAGGAGAATCAAATGGACGAACACGATTTCAATTCCCTCAAAAACCGCGTGGCAGAACTGGAGGAACGCCTGGAGTTTTTATACAAACATCTCAGCGTGCAATATTCAAATCAGCCCCCATGGGCGGATCCGCGCGTCATGGATGCGATTCGGCGCGGGAACAAGATCGAAGCCATCAAAATCTACCGCGAGTTGACAAATACCGGTCTCGCCGAAGCGAAAGCGGTTATAGATAGAATAGAAGCGGGGATGTAGGGAGGGCGGTTACAGGTTACAGGTTACAGGTTACAGGTTACAGGTTACAGGTATTTGAAACGTTTTGCAACTCCCGCCTTACGCATCACGTATTTCGCATCACGAATTTCTCGATCTCCCTCTTCATCACATCCACATCGAAATCCATGCCATGCGCGGGGTGGATGCGTTTAATTCCCATGGGCAATATCTTCTTCCAACTTTCGACGACCATATTGATATCGTCCGCGAGAATGGGAAGACCGGGAGTGAGGCGCAGATACCAATCGTTCATCGCCATATCGCCTACGATGGCATCGCCTGATTCGAGGATGATGCTGACATGCCCCATTGTGTGACCTGGTGTATAAACCACCTCGCCAGGGATGCCAAAAGGCTTGAGGGACATCCCGGCATCGGGGATCACCGTATCCACTTTGAGCGGGGGGAGATGCGAATACAGAAAAAATTTCGCGGCCCAAGACATCATCCTCCCATAGGTTGTCACACCGGCAGGAAAAGGCGGCTCGCCCGTCTCGACCATGAATTTGTCTTTTTCGTGGACGGCGATCTTCGCGCCGGTGATTTTTTGGATGTCAGCGAGGCAGGTGATGTGATCCCAATGCCCGTGCGTGAGCAGGATGAGTTCGATCTCTTTGGGGTCGATCTTTAAATCCCGCAAACTTTTTTCAAAGGAGGGGAAACCACCCCACGCGCCTCCGTCGACCAAAATGGTCCGTTCGCCGCGCAGAAGGTAGCAGTTGCAAATGCCGACCGGGATGCAATGAAAGGTGAAGGTCATTTTTGGTAGCCATGCGGATGGGAGGTGTGCCAATCCCACGCGCTGGAGAGGATGTCTTGCATGTTGGTGTGTTTTGGTTCCCAGCCGAGTTCTTTTTTGATTTTGGTCGGAGAAGCGACAAGGCGGGCGGAATCTCCGGCGCGGCGCGGTTGCTCGACAACCGGAATGGCATGACCTGTGAC
>DAOTXI010000546.1:0-3848 GCA_034435475.1 Anaerolineales bacterium | reverse complement strand
CCGTGCCTGCGACTAAAAAAGCCCTTGAACGCGCCGGTTTGAAAATGCAGGACATTGGTTTAATGGAATTGAACGAAGCCTTCGCTGTGCAGTCGTTGGCAGTGATCGAGGACCTTGGCATTGACCCCGAACTTGTCAATGTCAATGGCGGCGCAATTGCCATTGGGCATCCGCTCGGCTGTTCGGGGGCAAGGTTGACGACCACACTCATACATGAGATGAAAAATCGCGGAAACGTCAAATACGGCATTGCGACTCTCTGTGTGGGCGTTGGTCAGGGTGAAGCGACGGTTGTGGAGTTTGTTGGTTAGTTGTTGGTCGAGTAGTCCCTTCGACAAAGGAGTCTTATGAAACGGGTCGTTTCCTTCTTCCCTTCGATGATATTTAGGGCGGGTTTTCTTCTGTCTTTACTGGTAACTGCCTGCGCGCCGAAAGCAGAGCCTACAGTTTTGCCGGAGGTGATCCTGCCGACAGCGACCCTCGCCGCGGAGTCCCAGACCGAGTCCGTGCCGGAAGCCGCGCTTGCCCCACAAGAAACTCCCCTGCCCGCCGGGATCGAAGCGCCGATTATCGAGACGCCGTCCATCGTTAATATCGAAATGTTGGACGATGTCTTTGGCTGGGCGTTGACGGAAGAGAAGGTAATCCGCACGAACGATGGCGGCGTGACCTGGTACGATGTGACGCCGCCCGGTTTGACCGAGGCGGGGTATCTCATCTTTGCCGATTTTCTTGATGCCGACCATGCCTGGGTGCAATTCCCCGATATGAACCGCTACCCAAACGGCGGGACGTTGTATCACACGCAGGACGGCGGCTTGACCTGGGACCAGTTCGACACGCCTTTCAGCGGCGGTTCGCTCCACTTTGTGGATGAAAACAACGGCTGGATGATGGCGGACCTCGGCGTGGGGGCAGGTTCGATGGCGGTCTCGGTTTTCAAAACGAGCGACGGCGGCGCGGGCTGGGAACGGGTGTTTAGCAATGATCCCAACATCGAAGGCGCGGGTGATTCTCTTCCCTTGGGCGGTATCAAGAACTTTGTATTGCCGCTTGACGAAAATACCGCATGGGTGGGCGGGGTGATCTATGCCCCAGGTGAGACTTATCTCTATCGAAGCAGCGACGGTGGGAAATCCTGGGTCAACGTTCGAGTTCCCCTGCCGGAAGGTTCGTCTGAGAGCGAGTTGAGCGTTGTCGCCATCGAGTTCATTACAGCGACGGATGGTCTGCTTGCAATTCGCAAACTTTCTGAAACCCCGGAATTTCTTGTGTATCAGACTGTTGATGGCGGAGATACCTGGGAGGCCTTGGACGTCGAGTTCAATGGGTTTGGTATTTTGGAAACGCCGTCAGCGGAGGAACTGGTCTTCTATACCGAGGACCAGTTCTACGTCACGAATGATGCGGGGGTTACCGTCCGGCAGATCGTTCCGGAACTTCCCTTCGGCGCTTCCATTGTGGATATGAGTTTTGTCAATTCACAGACTGGTTGGGTGATTTATGCCGACCCCTCTGGCGCATGGATTCTTTATAAAACCACCGACAGCGGCGAGACATGGATTCAGCAGGCGCCATGATCTTTTAGTAATGAATGTGATCTCGCGTTCGGTGCATCGAATGAAAAAACAAATACCAGGAGAATAAATATGAATCACGTTCGCGATTGGATGTCCAGCCCGGTGGTCGTTGTTGACCCTGATTCGAGCGTTTCGTACGCCATGACGCTGATGCGCCGCCGTAATATACATAGCGTGGTGGTGGATGTCAGCGAGAAGAATCCATCGTATGGGATTGTTACCACGACCGATATCCGCGACAAGATCGTTGCGGAAGGGCGCAACCCTGCGGAGATTTCTGTTCGAGAGATCATGTCTGGCCCGATCATTACAGGTCGCGCAGAATGGACTCTCGCCGAATGTTCGCGCGTTATGCAAAAGAATAAATTCCATCACTTGCCCATCGCCGACGGTGCGGGGACATTGATCGGGATGATTTCGGCTACAGATATTTTCATGGCGGTCGAAGAGCAGGGCTGGATCGAAGATTGAGCCTGGAGCAGGCTTTGATGTAAAATTATCCCCATGTCGCAGCAGAAATACTACGTTGTTTGGAAGGGACGCAAGACCGGCGTCTTTACCACCTGGGCGGAATGTGAAAAACAGGTGAAGGGCTTTGTTGGCGCGCAATATAAAGCCTTCCAAAACGAAGCGGAAGCCGATACAGCTTATCTCGCCAATTACGAAGATTATCTTGGAAAGGCTTCGTCAGTGGGCAGGTGGAAGCTTGCTGATGAAAAACCGATCCTGCCCTCCATTTGTGTGGACGCATCCTGCAATGGTTCGCCGGGTAAATTGGAATACCGCGGGGTCAACCTCGAAAATGGCAGGGAAATCTTCCACGCCGGTCCCTACACGGATGGGACGAACAACGTCGGCGAGTTTCTTGCCATCGTCCACGCATTGACCTGGCAGGAGAAGCACAACCTTCACATCCCCATTTATTCCGATTCTGAGAACGCAATTTCATGGGTCAATACCGGCATCTGCCGCACAAAACTGAAACACACGCCGAAGAACGCCATCCTGTTTGCTTTGGTCAAAAGCGCCGAGAACTGGCTGGTTGAGAATGAACTGCCCGAAAACAAGATCATGAAGTGGGATACGGATACCTGGGGCGAAAACCCCGCGGACTTTGGGCGGAAATGAAATTGCTGGGCTGGTCGTGGTCGCTTGGGCGATTTCGCGGTGTGGATGTTCGGTTTCATTTCTCGACCCTTCTCAGCCTTCCGATTGCGTGGTTGTTATTTCAACCTGTTGACTTGCGCGGCATCGTCGAGGCGGCGATGTGGGTGGCGGGCGTTTCCCTTTTCATCCTGTTACATGAACTTGGTCATGCCTTCGCGGCAAAAGCGGTGGGGGTTCCTGTCCGAAGCGTGGTCTTGTGGCTCTTAGGCGGGCTGACCAATATGGCATATAGACCCGAAAAACCAGCGCACAGGCTGTTCATCTATTCGGCGGGTCCGTTGATGAATATGCTGCTGGCGTTTCTTTGCGTTGCCGCGTATCTTGGGGTTTTCACGCTTTTCCCAATGGCTTCGCAGGACGCGGAAAAGGTCCTCTGGCTCCAGACCTTCAGCGCCTTGTTTTTCTCGCTTGCAGTCGTCAACCTCATCTTGATCGTGTTCAACCTCCTGCCCGTCTTTCCACTGGATGGGGGCAACATCCTCCATGCGGCAATGGAATGGATGTTCGGCAGGTCGAGGGCGGATCAGATCACGCTGATCGTCGGCATTCCGATCCTGGCGCTGTTGATCCTCTTCGGTCTGTTCACGCGCGATTTTGTCCTGCTGGCGTTTTGCATTTTCATCGCAATTTCCATCAGCGCCTTAAACCGCGCCGCATTCAAGAACATCAACCTCGGTGTTGCCCGGCTTTTCAACCGCGCCGCATATTATTATTTACAGGGAGATTACGAACGCGCCGCGCAGTTGTGGACTCACGCAATTGACAAGTCACCCAGGGTGGTTGACAACTTCGTCTCGCGCGCGGCTTGTTATCTTGCCATGGGACAGTCGGAACGTGCCGTCGCCGATGTCGAGCGCGCCTTGAGATTGAATCAAAGCCACATGCTTGCCATCGAACTGCGCGGCGAACTCCATTTGCTTAACAAGGAATACGACTCTGCGCTTGACCGTTTTTCCCAGGCTCAAGCGCTCAACCCCAACTGGTCCGTGCCGTATTTCGACCGCGCATCGCTCCTGCTCGAACGCGGCGAACCTCAGGCTGCCCTTGACGATTTCAACAAAGCCGTTTCGCTTCAATCGCGGATGCCTTTTTTTTATCTCG
>DAOTXI010000545.1:0-1707 GCA_034435475.1 Anaerolineales bacterium | reverse complement strand
AAGACATGCGCACGGCTTCGAGGGCGGCATCCACCCGCGAGCGGACTTCCGCCTCGGGCAAGCCCATGTGCAATGGACCGAACGCCACATCCTCGAACACAGTCGGCGAGAAGAGTTGGTCGTCCGGGTTTTGGAAGACGAGTCCCACCATCGAGCGGATCAAAGGCAAACTGTCCCGCGTGATGCGTTTGCCCGCAATCTCCACGTCGCCGCGCCCGGTCAAAATTCCATTCAGGTGAAGCATCAATGTGGATTTGCCCGCGCCGTTTGGTCCGACCAGAGCAACCTTGTCGCCTTCGCAAAGTTTCAACGTGACACCGTTCAAGGCGTCATGCCCGTCGGGATACGAAAAATGCAGGTCGCTAACAATAAGAACGTCGCCGCCGCATTCGGGCGGGGCAAATCGACTCGTCACATGAGTAATCGGCATTAAAACCTTCCAATCAACTGCATCAGAAAAATGACCGCAATCGCGAAGGCGGTCGCATAATAATCGGCGGACTTCATCTCGTGCGGATTCAACGTGTAAAGGCGGCCGGTATATCCGCGCGCCAGCATGGCATTGTAGATTCGGTCACTGCGTTCATAACTGCGCAGGAATAATTGCCCCGCCATGTTGCCCGCCACTTTGGCTCGCCACACCACGCCTCCCCCGGACCTCGAACCGGGCGCGGACGCCGAGCGGCTTTCCCTTGCCCGAAGCAGGCGGAAGACCTCATCTGTCAACACAAAGAGGTAGCGGTATAAAAAGGCGATGATGGTGGTGAGGACGGCGGGGATGCGCAAATGTTCCAGCGCGTGGATCAGGTCTGGGAAGCGGGTTGTGGCAATCAGCAGGATCGCCATCTGCACCGAAAGCCAGGAACGGATGAGGATGCTGACAAAACGGAGGAGACCGGCGTCGGTGATGGTAAATTTCCACATTAGAAAGTGGAAAGTGGAAAGTGGGTTGCCCGGCATTGAGAACAAGACAGTGATAGCGATCAACGCGAAGGGCAGGGCAATGATGGAGCGTTTGAGAGTGTAGCCCGCGCCGAGTTTGGAGAGCAGGTTGCAAAAGAGAAGGAATATCCATGCAAAGGCAAAGGCAAACCACGCGCCGTCGGGAAGCAGGACGTTGGAAAGGATAAAGGCGATCGTTACCACGACCTTCACGCGCGGGTCAAGGCGGTGGATGGGGCTTTCTTTTTCGTGATAACGGTCGAAGGCGTCGAAGTGCATGGGGAGTTATGGGTTGCAGGTTGCAGGTTACGAGTTTGCTTTCATCCCGCGACCGACCAGCACGATGATCGCACCGACGATAATTGCGCCGATCACTCCGGCGAGGATGGTGGAAAGAGCCGTTTCGCCGAGGAAGGGCAGGGTGTAATCGGGAATGATCTCATAAGGGGCGGAGAGACCCGCTCCGAGGAAGCCCAAGTCTCCTGCAACACGTTCCAAACCGTCGGGGTCGGCAGAGGCGAGCGGAGAGAGGAAAACGACCAAGAGGGAGATCAAGCCACCGGCAAGAATCCAGCCCTTCCCCGCTTTGGCAGATTCTGATTCGGCGCCCAACAGGTCGGGGCGGGTTTGAAGGATGAAGCCCAGGGCAAAAACGGTGATGAGCGCTTCGCCCACACCGATCAGGGCGTGTGTGCCAAGCATGGCGGGGATTACCAGTTGAAGTTGCGACGTGCCGCTCAACCATAATTGAAGCGAGGTGAGCAA
>DAOTXI010000544.1:0-17403 GCA_034435475.1 Anaerolineales bacterium | reverse complement strand
GTATTTCGGGGAATACCTTGCTCGAGAACTATCCAACCCCGCTCGACACTCTTCCGATCTTCAAGCGAATTAATTAATGGAGAAACCGCATGACAATCCATAAATTTCCGCACAACTTTCTCTGGGGAGCGGCGACCGCTGCCTATCAAGTGGAAGGAGCATGGAACGAAGATGGCAGGGGCGAGTCGATCTGGGATCGCTTCAGCCATACGCCCGGCAACGTGTCTAATGGCGATACGGGCGATATCGCTTGCGACCATTATCACCGCTGGGAGGAAGACATCGCGCTCATGCGCAGGCTCGGTCTTAAAGCCTATCGTTTCTCCACTTCATGGTCGCGTGTCCTGCCCAACGGGCGCGGACGCATCAACCCCAAAGGGTTGGATTTTTATGACCGTCTTGTAGATCGCCTCTGTGCTGCGAACATCGAACCATTGCTCACGCTCTATCACTGGGATTTGCCGCAAGCTCTGCAAGACGCCAGCCCTGAGCAGGGTCGAAGGGAAGGCGGTTGGGAGAATCGCAATACCGCCTACGCCTTTGCCGATTACGCCGCGCTCATGGTCAAACGCCTCGGCGACCGCGTTAAATTCTGGACGACCTTCAACGAACCGAGCGTCATAACTTATATTGGCTTCCTGACCGGCGAACACGCGCCTGGGATCAAGGATCAGCGTACAGCGTACCAAGTGGCGCATCATCTGATGGTTGCGCATGGATTAGGCGTGCAGGCAATTCGTGACGCCAGATCGGATGTAAACGCAGGCATTGTGCTCAACCTGTGGCCCGCCGAACCCGCCTCCGACTCCGCCGAGGATGTGGCTGCCGCCAACAAGTTTTGGGATGAACAGGAAACCTTGTTCCTCGACCCGCTTTTCAAGGGACATTATTCACCTGCCGTATACGACATGGTCGGCAAGAACATGCCAAAAATTCAAGATGGCGACATGGCATTGATCGCTCAGAAACTGGAGTATGTCGGTATCAACTACTATTCGCGCAATGTATTCAGCGCAAAAGGGAGATTGGAAAATATCGAAGGGTCGGAATATACCAAAATGGGCTGGGAAGTCTGCGCCCCTGCCCTGCGCCGCATGTTGGTGAAAATCAACAATGAATATCGCCTGCCGCCGATTTACATCACCGAAAATGGCGCGGCTTTCGAGGACGAAATCGGCGCGGACGGCAAAATCCACGACCTGCGCCGCATCGAATATCTCAAGAACCACTTCATTCAAACCCGCCTCGCCATGCAAGACGGCGTGGACGTGCGCGGCTACATGGTTTGGTCTCTGATGGATAATTTCGAATGGGGGCATGGCTTTTCAAAACGCTTTGGTTTGACCTATATCGACTACGCCACCCAAAAACGCATCGTCAAGGATTCTGGTGAATGGTACGCAAATATCATTCAAAAAAATGAGATCGCTGAGTAGCACTTTAATTGCTTGATTGCAAGTTTGAATGGGAGGGCAGCTTCCTCAAAGTCAACAAGGATCTGAATCTCGTTGGCAAGGTCTCCGATGGCACTAAAGCGATCCAGATGATATCCCCCCCCACAAACCGGATGCGGTATTGATGGACTTGATGATGCCCGGCATGGGCGGCGTCACCGCCACGCGCAAAATTCACAAAAAATATCCGCAAGTCAAGGTTATTGCGCCGACCAGTTTCGCCGAGCAGAACATGGTGCCGGGCGCGTTACAGGCAGGCGCGGTCAACAGAGGCGATGCCGCGAGAACGTCCCGCCAATACATGAACAGTGCGTCGACAATCACCATCGTCCAGATCTATACGGGCAGCCTATTGCGGCGGGAGAATAATGGAGTATGGTCTGAAAACAATGTGCTCAGCGACTTTTTTCGCGTCACCAGCCAGGGAACCAGCGGACACCAAAACAACCAGTACACGGTGAACCCGTCGGGTAACCCGCTTGGCTTCCCAACCAACGCGCCGCCCATTGGAATACAAATAGTTGGATGGGAATCAGCAACACCGGCAGGGTCAACAGACGGATGGTTGAATGGATCATTGGGAAGACTTGATATCCCAACGCGAACCTTCTCTGAATGGCAAATGCCATCGCTGGCAAAGGTCATTGCCGTCGTATCCGACGATCCTGCTGCCGAAGACCGCCTCATAGACGGCAGGGTGGATAATGAGCATCCGACCAAAGCGCTGATCTACGCCGGTCCTTTCACCGTAGAGGGCAGGCTTATGGCGGCAGAGGAGGCGTGTCCCAACTTCGAGGAACATTCCTTCATCCCTATCGAAGACGCCCTGCTCGCCTATCAACTGGATAAAATTAACCCGTCTGTGGGCGATGGGGCGTGGTCAACATACTTTTAGCGCACGGATGGAGCATGGAGAGGTGACGCATGGCAAAGTTGATCCCCGCTGCAGAACGCCTCATTCGCGCCCGCAAGTTGATTCAACAAGCCCGGGCATTTCCCATCCCGACGGAGGGACTCGGCAAAAGCGACTTCTCCTATATTGCCAATGTCCGCGATCTATTGCGGCAGGCGAAAGACTTGATTAAGTTCATTCCACAAACCGCGGGCGTTTCAACCGAAATGAAGGACGAAGTGAAAAAGATTTACGCCGAGATCGAGCAGGCGCAGAACGAAATCCTTTCATAGGCATCTCGTCTGGGTATGGACAAAATCCCCGGTTGTGATCTACGGTTTGCAGTAACTCCTTCATGACAAGCGTGGTTTGGTTGTACAATTAAGAGAGAAGACATTCGAAATAGAAAGGAGCCATCCATGAACGACAAACTCGATGTTCTGTTGGAACAAGTCCATGCCGAGCTCCAAAAGGCGGAGAATCTCGACGCGGACAGCCTCAAACTTCTCAAGGAGTTGGAGGAGGACGTCCAAGCCCTTTTGAAGAAATCCGAAGTGGAAACGCCGTCCGTCCTCGGACGGATGCAGAAGGCGGTCGAACGCTTTGAAGTGGAGCACCCCACCCTGACAACCCTGCTTTCCGAAGTGTCCACGATCTTGAGCAATGCCGGAATATAACAAAAACCAATAGGCCAGAATGCCTGTTTTCACGCTTGGGGATGGGCGTTCTGTTTTGTCCTGACAAATAACCTTCACCCGAATATTGTCTATTCTTTACCGAACCTTTACGAAAGGGGGCTACACTGAGGCTGTAAGTTCGAAAAGAAAAGGAGTAAAAATGAAAAAGACAATTTTGATTTCGGCGTTGGTTTTAGCCGCGCTGGCGGTTGTGGCAGTGGGGGCGGGAGCGGTGTTTGCGCAGGATGAAACCCCGCCCTTTACCGGACAGGGTCCGATGAGAAATGGTGATGGTCCCCTGCACACCTTCATGGTAACGGAATGGGCGAAGAAACTTGACCTGAACGTGAACGACATCAACACCCGCCTCGCTGCCGGCGAAAGCATGTACGACATTGCCCTCTCAGCCGGTGTGACCGCAGAAGAATTCCCTGCTGTAATGACCGAAGTCCGCACGAATGCTGTCAATGCGGCGGTGACGGCAAATGTCATCACCCAGGAACAGGCAGATTGGATGCTCTCGCATGGGCAGGGCATGGGCGGGATGCATGGAAATGGCACAGGCGCCTGTGATGGTACCGGTCCGCAAGGCGGTGGGATGCATGGTCAACGCGGTGGCGATCATGGTGGTATGATGGGTGGAGGCTGGCAGAATCAGCAAACCAACCCGTAATTTATGAAGATCAAAAAAAGAGACGGTGCAAGCCGTCTCTTTTTTGATCAGGCGATCGTAATTCCTGATGAGGCTGTCGCCTTTTATTATTCCTTCCCTTCGGTCAGAATTTTTTTCATATCAGCGCCTGACAAAATCCCATTCATTACGATGTCATATCCTCCCATGTTAAGGATCTCATCCTGCATCGCAGACATTTTCGCCAGCAGCGAGCGGAAGATGTATGGGCCAAAGCTGACGCGGTTGATACCAAGTTCCTGCAATTCTTTCAGGCTGGCGGTCTTGGCGGTGGCAAGCACATTGATCGGTGCGGAGATGCGCTTGCGCAAGATTTTCAAAGTCTCCTTATCACCGCGCCCGACGGGGTACGTTGTATCCGCGCCGGCTTGGACGTAGGCGTTGAGGCGGGTCACTACATCTTCAATACGTTCTTCGTCAGATGAAAAACCTTCGGCAAAGAAACTGTCTGCCCGGGCGTTGATGACGAGGTGAACGCCTTTTCTTTCGGCTGTTTCACGGACGGCTTTGATGCGGTCCACCTGTTCGGCGATGGAGCGCAGGCGCGAACTGTCGTCGAAGCTGTCTTCGAAGTTGATGCCGACCGCGCCGGTGTCCAACAATCTTGAGATGTTTTCCTGCAAGCCCTCGATCGTGTCTGAATATCCTGCTTCGAAATCCGCTGTCACGGGGACGTTTACGCTGCGGGCAATCCTGCCAACCATGTCCAGCATCGTCTCCAATTTGATCCGCTCGCCGTCATTGTAGCCTAGCGACTCTGCAATTGCCGCGCTGGCAGTTGCGACCGCAGGAAACCCCTTGGCCTCCAGCATCCGCGCCCCGATGGGGTTCCATACATTTGGCAGAATCAACAACTTTCCGTTATTATGAAGTGAAAGAAGGGTTTGCGCTTTGCTCATCGTGCCCTCATTTTTCCAGGTTCTAGCTCCTGCAAGAAGGATGCCTCATTATATGCAGGTTAGGCTTTCGAGGTGACCGAGGCATACTATAAATCCGGGTACTAAAAAGGTTATGTCACGGCGATGCTCGAAGCGCCTGAAATACAGTGCAGGAAACTCAAATACCCAAACACAAAGCCGCCAGAGCGCAAGGATGACCTGGATAGTTTTTTGTGCCAACGCGGCTTTGTGTTAATCGTGATAGATTTTCTCCACCCATCGAATAGAAACGCCTCCCGGTTATTTCCAGACGATAAGAACTTCATCCTCCGCTGTCACGTTCCAATATTGTGGGTTTGGGGTGAGGGTCATCCCTTCATCCGTCCATGAGGTAATGACATATCCCCCGCTGGAAATAATCGTGCTTTGCCTTGTACCATAGGATGGATTCTCCAAAGCGGAAGCAGGCAGGATTGCAAAGGCGGGCTCGGCAAGGTAGGTCAACAACTGCGGCTCGAGGCGGTTGAGATGCACAATGAAAGTATTGGCATCCACTTTTTGCACACCGTCCACCTGCGAGATGGCGCGGTCATCGGTTCCCCGTTCGCCGTTAAAAGCGAAAAAGCGGTTCAGCCAGCCGGGGAAGTTGCCGTCGCCGTGGTAGGGGCTGGTCGGTTCGAACCAGCGGTTGAAATTATCTGCAATCGCATCCACCGTGATGCGCGAACCGTCGCTGAACCGCGCTGCGGGATTGATCTCGAAAATATAGTCCAGTTGATCGTCCGAGATCGTCCATGATTCGGCGATGCCTGGCTGGATGTTCCCCTGCGCATCCACAGTCACAAGCCCTTCATATAAATAACTGCTGACCAACAGGGAATCTTCGTCGGCAGTTTTGGCGGGGTCAAGCAAAAGATCGCGGCTGACGACCATCACGTTTTGGACTTCGATTGTCGCCTCTGCCATCGGCGCAATCGGGTCGGATTCCGCCCCGCCTGAACCTCCCTCGTTGTCTTTTGGACCGCAAGCGGCGAGGAAAAGGGTTGTGGAAAGCAGAAGGGGCAAGCCAATATGGATAAGGTTTTTTCTCATGAGTCACTCTCTCAGTCTGTATAAGGCGGGTACTTTCAAAAATTATAACCCTGATGCAATACAGCCAATTATTTGATACGGTACTATAATCTTACCTGTATTTCTTTTGTCGCTTGCGAAACCCTTTTCGGGTGGTTTTTGCTACAAATTTATTGAGCGCGATAAGGATTTCAAGAGAAAGTCAATTCGTTTTAGATTAATGTGAGGTAGAAATGTGGATGCCAACAAATAAAACCAGCCTGTTAAAAATTTTCTCCCTGATGGTCATCTTCTCCCTATTGCTGGCCGCCTGCGTCCCGTCACAGGGATTAGAAGGCGCAGGCGGGGAGGGCGGGACCGAAGAACCGGCCCCGCCGACCGAGGAGCCTGCTCCTCCCACCGAAGAACCAGCCCCACCGACAGAGGACCCCGCTCCTCCCACCGACGAACCGGCGCCTCCAGTTGAACCGTCAGCCGAGCCTTCTGGGGAACCGCCGACAGAGCCCCCGGTTCAGCCGGTTGATCCACCCACGGCAACCAATACTTCTGAGGCGCAGGAGTCTCTGTCAGACCCCCGGTCTCAACCTACCGCCACTTACACGAACACTCCTACGCCTACATCCAGCCCAGGGGAGGAGAATGCGCCTGTAGTGCCTCAAACTGCCACAAGTACCCCGCCTCCAACGCCCCCAAGTGGAGGTAGCGTTCAAGGGAATCCCACAGACCCTGACCCTTATGTCGGTCTGGGTGTGGCTTGTAACAACGACCTCTCCGCCACCTTCACCATCACCAATATTGGCGGACCGCTCAGCGGCGGTTCCTACACTGTGTCTGAGCCGGGCAAATCGCCTGTAACCTATCCGCTTGATTTGAACACAAATCAAAGCGTCTCTGTGAACGCGGCTGGGAATGCGACCGTGACTGTAGCCTATTCCACATCGGAATTGGAAACTGTCAACTTGCAGGCTGTTGGAACCTGCCTTCCCTTGCCGACAGCAACCGCAACGTTAACCCCCAATCCCACAGAAACGCCGGGACCTTCTCCCACCCCCTCCAATACCTTCACTCCAACTTCGACCCGCACGCCCAAGCCCACAAAGACAGCCACCACCACGCCCACCCCGGGTCCTTCACCGACAATGACCGTCAGTAAGACGCCGGGACCCACAAGGACACCGTCCAAAACCCCCACGCCCAGTAATACCCCGCTGCCTTCCGCCACGCCTACCTTTACCTTTACGCCCCCGCCTACAAACACGCCAGTGGACGGGCAATTGGACTTGAAGGTATTCTGTAACACAGACCAGACCGCCACCTTCCTGATTACGAATGTTTCAGGCAGCGTCAGCGACGGGACATATGTACTTTCCGACCCGGCTCAAAGCGGACCTGTTGACTTGCAGCCCGGACAATCCATGACGATCAACGGTGCGGGTAATGCCAGCATGACCGTAACCTATAGAACCTCGTTCCTGTCCTCGGTCACATTGAGTGTGACGGGTTCCTGCTCACGCAGACCCACCCCCACGCCCACCGCCACCAGCCAGCCAGACAACCCACCCGCGCTTTCCATTCAAGGGGTGTGCAGCGGAACCAACACCGGAACCGCCGTCTTCACAGTCACAAACAATGGCGGCGCAATGACCTCCCCGTACACCTACCAGGTGGTGGACGATACCGGCGCAATCGTGGATTCCGGGACGATTAATCTTGCCTCAGGGCAAAGCGCCACCGTGACGGTAAGCGGAAGTTCGCAGTCCTATACGTTTTCCTCGCCGAATGACGCTTCGTTAACCACAATTGTAGATACGTCCGCCTGCCAGACGCCTCCGCCGCCGGCCAACCTGACCGTAAACGGGGCCTGCACAGCGAATAGCGGCACTGCCACGTTTACGATCACCAACCAGGGCAACGATATGACCACGTCTTACTCCTACGTAATCCTGGATGATAACGGCGCAGTCGCCGGTACAGGCACGATCACCCTTGCCGCAAACCAAAGCACGGTGATCTCAGTCTCAGGCCCTTCGTCAAGTTACACCTTTGCCACACCCAACGATGCCGCTCTCACCACTGTGGTGGACATGACTGCCTGCGCCGTATCTGCCACCCCGACGTCTCCTCCCGCGCCTCCGCCTGCCGACCTGTCTATCAGCGGATCTTGCACAGCTGTGGGTGGAACCGCCGCCTTCATCCTGACCAATAACGGCGCAGACATGACGGTTCCGTATCCATACACCATCACGGACGCAAGCGGCGCGGTCGTTCAGACCGGGACCATCTCCCTGCTTACGGGTCAAAGCATTACGTTGACCGTTAGTGGATCGTCCACTGGCTACACCTTTGCAACTTCGGGCGACCCGGCTCTGACCACCGTGGTGGATACGACCACCTGCGTCCTGCCTCCTCCGCCTCCGCCTTCCCTGACCGCCAACGGAGTCTGCGTTTCGACGGGTACTGCCGAGTTCACCGTCACCAATAATGGCGGCGATATGACCACTCCCATTACGTTCACGATTACCGATCAAAATGGCAGCGTGGTTCAATCCGGCAAAATCCAGTTGAAGGCAGGCGAAAGCGTAACTTTGCAGGTGACCGGGTCCAGCCAGGTGTTTACCCTGAACCTGACCGATGCCGCGGGAACTACTATCCGCGCCGCCATGTCGGATTGTGTGGAACCGATCACCTCCGTCGCCCCGGCGGAACCGGATATCTGCATCCAATGCCTGGTCTTCCACACCTTCCGCGACGATAACCTCGAGGTATATCGACTGGATGGCATCGAAGGTCAACCTGGCTTCAAACTCTACAACCTCTCCAAAGACGAAGCCGTGGACAGCCGCCCCAGCCGCGCCCCGAACGATTCCTGGGTCGTCTTCCAAAGCACACGGGATGGCAACGTCGAGTTGTATTACACAGATCTGCTCGGCTCAGGCGAGGCAATCCGCCTGACGGAGACTCAATCTAACAACACCAACCCGATGTATGGACCAGACGCCCGGACGGTCGTCTTCCAGAGTGACAGGAACGGTAGATTCGACCTGTTCACCATCGACCAGCAGACTGGTGAAGAAACCCAGATTACCAGCAACCCGGCAAATGACATCAATCCCTATTACTCGCCGGAGATCGAGACTCTCATCTTCCAGAGTGACCGCAACGGCAACTGGGACTTGTATGTTCTGGATGTGGAGACCCTGACCGAAAAGCGACTGACCGACTCCGCGGCGGATGAAATCTTCCCCGCCTGGTCGCCCAACGGCAAATTGATCGCCTACCTTGTTCAAGATGAGGATGGCGGCACGAACCTCTTTGCCATGAACGTCGAGACCGGGCAGGTGAAACAGGTTACATCAGATGGCAAGACCGTCAATGCCGTCTGGTCACCCGAAGGAGACCGAATTGCCTACCAGTCTGAACGGGACGGGAACTTGGATGTGTATAGTTTCGATTTCCGCACCAACAAGGAATATCGCGTAACAGATTATCAAGGACTCGACTCTGGTCCCACCTGGGATTGTGGCGGCACAAACCTGGCATTCACCTCTGACCGCGACGGCGACCCGAACATCTTCCAGGTCTTTTGGCAGGGCGGTCCTGCTGGAAATATGACCATTGACCCTGCGACGGATAAATGGTCGCAATGGCGCCCGACGAATGATGTTTCGAGTGTCGGCGAATAAACAAACTTCAAAAAAACGCCCCCTCATCAGGGGCGTTTTTTTGATTCCACTCAGTCACCAGGATTCTGTCAGGCGTGAACTGACTTAATATGGACAAAATCAAGTTGAGCGTTCACCTTTTGAAGAAGTCTCCAAATGGGAGATGAGGATTCCGAAAGTTCGCTGTTGGGAGAGCGTGACCTTCCAAAGTAGAATTTTGAAATCCCGACCACCCTTATTCAAGAGTTCTAATTAATTTTTGTTCCTTGACAAGTGTGGCGTAAAATCGTCGGGATATTTATCGCAAAAACGCCAACTTACTAGGGAGTGAACGCCTTTGCGCCCTTGTGTTAAAGGTATGGAGAAACTCTGCCGATACTTTTGCGTCGTGCCTCCCTTGACTCTTTCCCTCCTTCGTCATAAAATTTCGTCCAATACAAGAAAAACGCTGACGAGGACGAGTATATTTCAAAGCGGTTTCCAGAGAGCCGAGCAAAAGACGGTGCAAGCGAGGCAAGCGCGCAGAAGTTGAATGGACCTCCGAGTTGCAAAGGGAAAAATACTAGTATTTTGATAATTCGAGACTAGTAACGAGTACCAGAGACGGGAACTGCACCCGTTACCCCGCAGAATTATACGTCTGGAGGTTTGATATCCAGCCGGATAACTACAAGAGTGAGGCTGGCTCCCCTCATTGCAACAGAATTTGTTTAACAAAGGCCGGCTTAAGTTGGGTGGCACCACGGATGCAAACGGCATTCGTCCCAGTTGGGATGAATGCCGTAGTTTTTTAATTCCCTTGCGGCATTTCATCCCGAAAAATCTCATACCATTTTCAGTTGGAGGAACCCATGAACAACCAAACGCGTTTTCTTTTGAACGAAAGCGATCTCCCGAAATTCTGGTACAACATAAATGCCGACAACCCGGTCCCGCCCGCGCCCGTATTGCATCCGGGGACGTTGGAGCCGGTCACCCCCGACTTTCTTTCCGTTTTGTTCCCAATGGAACTCATTATGCAGGAAATGAGCGCGGAACGTTATATCGAGATCCCGGAAGAAGTGCGTGAAATCTACAAACTCTATCGCCTGACCCCATTGATGCGAGCGCGTCGTCTGGAAAAGGCTTTGGGTACGCCTGCTCATATCTACTACAAATACGAAGGCGTTTCACCCTCCGGGAGCCACAAACCGAATACCGCCATTGCTCAAGCGTACTATAACAAAGTTGCTGGCACCAAGGCGCTGACTACTGAAACCGGCGCGGGACAGTGGGGTTCGTCGCTGGCATTCGCTTGTAATGTCTTCGACCTTCAATTGGAAATATATATGGTAAAAGTCTCGTATCATCAAAAACCATATCGCCGTCATATGATGGAAACATACGGGTCGAAGGTGTATGCCAGCCCTACAGAACTCACTAATTATGGCCGCTCGGTATTGGCTGAAAACCCGGATAACCCGGGTTCGTTAGGCATTGCCATTTCAGAAGCGGTTGAAGCTGCCGCCACCTCGAATGGTGCAAAGAAGTATAGCCTTGGCTCGGTGTTGAATCATGTGCTGTTGCATCAGACGGTGATTGGCGAAGAGTCCTTGAAGCAAATGGATATGGCAAATGAATATCCCGATATCGTAATAGGCTGTGTCGGCGGCGGGTCGAACTTTGCCGGAATTGCCTACCCCTTTTTGCGTGAGAACTTAAAAAATGGCAAACGCACGCGCCTCCTTGCAGTCGAACCGACAGCGACTCCGTCGCTGACAAAAGGTCAATATACCTTCGATTACGGCGATACGGCGAAGATGGCTCCCATCGTAAAAATGCATACCCTCGGGCATGATTTCATGCCTCCAGGGATTCATGCTGGTGGATTGCGCTATCACGGCATGGCGCCCAGTATTAGTGCATTGGTGGATGCGGGTTATATTGATGCAGTTGCAGTCAAGCAACGAGCCACTTTTGAGGCGGCGGTCCAGTTTGCCCGAGCCGAAGGGATTATTCCCGCTCCGGAATCATCCCATGCTATCCGCGCCGCGATGGACGAAGCGCTGGATGCCAAAGCCAAAGGTGAAAAGCGAGTCATTTTGTTCAACCTCTCAGGAAATGGCAACTTTGACATGACAGCCTATGAAACCTATTTGAGCGGCAAGTTGGAGGATTATGAGTACCCGGAGGCGGCGATCAAGGAATCCATGAGTAAACTACCCCAGGTCAATATGTAATATGGCATGAGATAATTTTTACCCAAAGGCTGCTCGAGACGGGCAGCCTTTTTTGTTCAACAGGGCTTTTACAAGACCCAGTAACCTTTTGAGTAGTTCAGTTTCAGGATGGCGGAAGTGAAACAAATCCAACAGAATGGATTGTTTGAGATTGTCGCGTTTACCACTTGCAGTCTTTCGTCGTATTGACCCCGGCGGAGACGCCTACGCGTTTGTACATGGTTACGTTCGTGAACGGTTCGCCGAGAATTCCGTCGTGGATTGCCCAGGAGCGTTTGCGGATGCTTTCGGCGGCTTCGGGTTTGCGGAACGGGGTCGAGCCGTCCAGTTGTGAATGGAGGTCGCCGCCGGATTGAAAGCCTGCGTGGATGCTTTCCATCAGGCGTTTGCCCATCTGGTAGGAAAACCCGTAGCGCTCAAAGATGACGGCGTTGTGGTAGTAGAGCGGCTCGACGAAGTACATGTCATGCCCCAACGCGGTGACGAAACTCTCGAAGGCTTCGATGGCTGAACCCAGGAGTCTGAGTCCGCGTCTGACCTGACCGGGAGCCAGTCCCGCCTCGCAAGCCTTTGCCTCCGCTTCGACATTTCTCTTCAATATACCGAACTTGGTCGGTGTGCCGTCGGGCATTTTGTCCACATCGTAGCGCGGAGAGTCGGGGTCGTTGAGGATGTAAAGCAGGACGTGGATCTGTCCGTTCATCGTATCGGTCAGGTGCGCGTACAGGAGCGGGTCGGGGAAATCCACTTTGTGATACAGGCGCATTTCCACATCGGTGGAGCCGGAAGCAGAGCGGAATTGCAGAAGGTTATATCCTGCCGCGGAGGTCAACGGGGGCAGGTTGTATTTTTCCAACAACTCTTGAGGGATGTACCTGGCATAGATCGCCCGTTTTTCGGGGTCGGGCAGTAAGTTGATTCCGCCTATGGTGGAAGGGGGCACGTTAGTCTCCTTGTCGGATGGTCGGGCTGGTCGGATAGTCATGCGACTATCGAACTATTCGACCATCTGACTAAACAACTACCTTACTCTCATCGCTCTTTCTTTATCCCGCGCTTCGTCTCGTTTGGCAATCGTGGCGCGTTTGTCGTATGCCTTCTTGCCCTTTGCGAGCGCGATCTCGACTTTGGCGCGTCCGTCTTTGAGATAGACTTTCGTCGGGACGATGGTCATGCCCTTGATGCGGACGTTGTTCCACAACTCGCGGATCTGCTTTTTATGCAGGAGCAGTCTGCGTTTGCGGCGTGGATCGTGATTGAAGAATTTGCCCGCCTGTTCGTAGGGGGCGATATGCGCTTCGAGAAGCCAGGCTTCCCTGCCGTTTTCCACATCCACGTAGGATTCCTGGATGCTGACCTGCCCGGCGCGGATGGATTTGATCTCGGAGCCTTTCAACTCGATGCCCGCCTCGAATTTTTCGAGCAGGGTGTATTCGAAACCGGCTTTGCGGTTGGATGAAACGATCTTGATGTTATCTGTCACGGGATGATTTTAGCACGATGTCAGAGCAACAAGTCCATGGACTTGACTGCATTTATCCCCATTTGAGCAGGAAGAGCCCGGCAAGGAATCGCAAAACGCCCAGACCGATCAACGCCGGGGCGAGACCAGCGGCATCTGCCACGAGCGGACCGATCAGGGAACTGGTCAGGATGGCGAAGTTGAGCATGATGGTGTACCACGCCAGGTGCGTCGGGCGGTCTTCTGGCGGAATTTTTTCGAGCATGTAATTGGCATACGCGCCGTTGACGAAGGCGAAGATTCCGCCGTTGACGAAGGATAATAAATAGAATTGGGCGGCATCTTGCGCGAATGCCAGCATGATGGGGTACAGGGACATGCCCATTACCCCAAAGGCAGTCACGCGCTTGTTTCCGAGGCGGTTGACGACCCGCCCGAGTTGGAAGGAAACCAGCATGACGCATAAGTAGTAGAACGCCGTTCCGTTGCCGATCTGGGAGTCGTCCAAGCCGAGTTGGCGGACGAAGGCAAGAGGATAGAGGGGCGTGACGATGTATTGCGCGAAGTGGAAGAAGAATAGCCCGAGCAATACGCCCCGGAAGGGGGTCTTCCAGATGTCGAGGCGCAGGGCAGACGGCTTGGGCGTGGATTCGCTTTGGGTCGAAGAATCAACTTTGGGCGGGGAGGGAAGCGCGGGGTTTTCATCCTGCAATGGTTTTATCTGTTTCAGGTGATAACTGCTCACGACGGCGCCGATGGCTCCGATCAAAAAAACAATCTGGTAGCCGACGGGGAAGGGAATGGTGTTGAGCAGGTAACCGGCAAGCAGGGAGGATGAAACATAGGCAATGGCAAAGGTGATGTTTCGTGTGCCAGCCACGCGCGCGCGAAACCGGTCGGGAACGGCTTCGGCGAAGAGTGCGTTGAAGCCGACGCCCAAGGGGGTGAGGGGAATCGCCATCAAAAAGGTGATGATGATCAATGCCCAGATTTCTCCCTGGGCGTCGAATATCCATGGCAGGGGAATCCAAAGGAAGTAGCCGAGGCGGAACAACACAGACGACCAAAAGACCGCCCTGCCGGTGTGACGGTTGCCGACCCAATGCCCGGCGGGAATGGCAAGAAATAGATTGACCACTGCGCCGACCGCGTTGAGCAAGCCGATCTGCAATCCGCTGGCGCCGAGACGCGCCGCATATACGTTGAGGAAGTTGACCGCTGTGCCGCTCAAGACACCGAACCATGCAATGTCGAGATAGAGGTTGATGAAGTTGGAACGGTACTTACTTGGAATGTCTGACTGATTGAATAAACTGAAACGCATATATGTGATTATACCCACTGCGGGGCGGGAAGATTTGATGGGTCTCATTTTTTGTGCCGGGAATTACTTTCAGGACTTACGCAGAATGTTTTTTTCATCCGCTGCTCTTTACGAGTTTTCGCCAATCTATTAAATATTCGCGCAGATTGGGTTGGATCAGCGGATTCTCCTTTTAAAAATATGAACCCCATAGCGCGGCGGTGCCGCAAACTTCAGTTTGCGCTTTGCGCGGAAGCAAACTAAAGTTTGCAGTACCGCGAAAAATATTTGCGGTTGTTGTGGTTTTTAAAGAGTAATACTATAAAACAAAAGACGCGCGATCTATCGCGCGTCTTTTGTGTTCATTTTAATCCTTGTCCAACAAAGAACCCCTTACGCGCCGATCATAATTCCCAACTTGCGAGCCAGTTCTTCATTGGACGGTTCGGCGACAAAGGAGCCGTCTTCAAAGAGGATGGTTGGGATGATACGCATCCCGTTGTTTTTCTGTTTAACGAACGCTTCGGCTTCCGGGTTTTCGTCGGTATTGACCCAGGTGAATGGAATTTGCTGTTCGAGTAAAAACTGTTTCGAGCGGCGGCAGTCGCCGCACCAGTCCGCGCCGTACACGATGATATTTTGTTGAGCCATCTTTTTTCTCCGGTGATTTAATGAAATGAGTGTACCGCCCAGTTCGATGTCCCGGCAGTGTCGATTATTACCTGATGTTACGGGAAACGTCCCGAAGGTTGGAACGGAAAACCGCCTTGATTTGCGAGAACCTTCGGGACGGTGCGTAAGGTCAGTTATTCCTTCATTCGAAGGAAAACGTCTTTACTCAACCCCTGCGTAAAAACTCGCGGATCGAGATCGAAGCCGCCGCGCCTTCACCGACCGCAGACGCCACCTGCTTGACGCTCCCGTGCCGCGCATCGCCAGCTGCGAAAATTCCGGGCACGCTGGTTTCAAACGGCAGGGCTTCGGTTTTTGTAACATGTTTCAAGTCGTGCCCGGTCAGAAGAAAACCGCTTTTGTCGGTCTCAAGATATCCCTTGATAAATGCGGTGTTCGGCTGTTGACCGATGAATACGAAGGCTGCGGCTGGATTCAACTCCCCAACTTTGCCCGTCGCCGTATCGCGCATCTTTATCGTCTTTAGTTTTGAGTCTTGTCCCTCGAACGCCTCCACGCTGACGTTGTATCTCACCTCCACCTTCGAGCCGGGTTCGGTGACTTTGTCTATGGCGATCTGGCTCGCGGTCAGTTTATCGCCGCGCACCAGCAGGGTCACTTTTTCGGCGAAGTTCGTCAAATGCAAGCCTTATTCCACTGCCGCATTTCCGCCGCCGATGACGACGATCTCCTTCGCGCCCTTGTAGAATGGACCGTCACAGGTTGCGCAGAAATGAATCCCCGCGCCGATGTAATCGTCCTCGCCGGGGACGTCCAGTCGCCGATACGATGCGCCGGTTGCGATCAGGATCGCTTTCGAATGATAGTGCTTTCCATCCGAAGTGTAGACTTCGTGATAACCGTTCTCCTCCTCCAGGCGTTCCACATCCACCGCCTGCAAGATTTCCACGCCGAAGCGGCGGGCTTGCTGTGTCACCCGCTCCGAGAACTCCTGCCCGCTGATGCCTTCCGGGAAGCCGGGGAAGTTATCCAGCCCGACCGTGATGCCCGCCTGCCCGCCCAAGCCGGAGCGCTCGATCAGCAAAACATCCGCGCCTTCGCGTGAGGCGTAGATGGCGGAGGTCAACCCTGCTGGTCCGCCGCCGATGATAATCAAATCGTAATAGGTCTTCTTCGCCTCAGTCTTCAGCCCGAGTTTCTTAGCCAGTTCCGCGTTGGTCGGCTCGACCAGAAATGACCCATCCTCGAAAACGATTGTCGGGATGATGCGCTTGCCGTTGTTCTTTTGCAGGACAAATTGCTCCGCCTCTTTATCCTGCTCGATGTCTATCCACTTGAATGGGACAAATTGCTCGCCCAAAAACTTCTTCGAGCGGCGGCAGTCCGGGCACCAGTATGCGCCGTATAACGTAATATTTGGTTCAGCCATTTTCTTCCTCCGGAAAATAAGGTGATAACTCACCTTACGCAGTTTCCTCGTAGCGCGACATTTATGCCGCCCCAAAACGCGAGATAAATCTCGCTCTACCGCGAAAGATGAGATGATAAGTACAACCTTTTGAGGTGGTATCAACCCATTTCATTACATGATCGGTATAGCCCAATCTTCCTATATAATTCCACCCATGCGCAGTCTCAAGAAACACTTCCTGCTCGACCCGTCGGTGACATTTCTCAACCATGGCTCATTTGGAGCGACTCCCAAGCCGGTCTTCAAGGAATACCAGCGCTGGCAAAGGATTTCGGAAAACCAGCCTGTCGAGTTCTACGGCAGGCGTTTTGCAGACCTCATGCGGGAATCCCGCGTGGCGCTTGGGGGCTATCTCGGCACAGACGCGAAGAATCTTGTCTACGCTCAAAATGTGACCATCGCCCTGAACATCGTCGCGCGTTCGCTGGAACTGGGTCCCGGTGATGAGGTGCTTTCTACAAATCATGAATACGGCGCATTGGACCGCACCTGGCGTTTTCTTTCAAAGGAACGCGGCTTTGCCTACATCAACCAGTCTGTTGACCTTTCCTCCCATCGAGCCTTTATCGAATCCTTTCTGCAGGGTGTGACTTCAAATACGAAGATCATCTTTCTGAGCCACATCACCTCGCCGACAGCGACGATCTTTCCCATCGAAGAAATTATTCGACATGCCAAAGAAAAGAACATCATCACCATCATAGACGGCGCGCACGTGCCCGGACAAATTCCATTGCATCTCGATTCCCTCGGCGCGGATTTTTACGGCGGCAACCTGCACAAATGGCTGTGCGCTCCCAAAGGCGCAGGCTTTCTTTATGCCCGTCCCGAAGTTCAACATTTGCTCAAACCTCTGGTTGTTTCATGGGGGTATGAGCCTGAGCTGCCCGGCGATTCCACTTTCATTGACCATCACGAATGGTGGGGCACGCGCGACATCTCCGCGTTCTTAACCGTCCCGGCTGCGATTCAATTTCAACAGGATCAGGA
>DAOTXI010000543.1:0-2193 GCA_034435475.1 Anaerolineales bacterium | reverse complement strand
GTTCCATATGGTCCGCGCGCGATGAGGCAGATACAGGATTTCTCCGAGGGCATCACGCGCTTTTTACTGGCGCAAAAATCCAAGATCATTGTCGTGGCATGTAACACAGCCTCAGCCGCCGCGTTGAACTATTTGCGCGAGACATTCCCGGATGTTCAGTTTGTGGGCATGGAACCGGCTGTCAAACCGGCGGCGGAAAAAACTCAAACTGGCAGAGTTGGCGTTCTGGCAACTCCCGCCACGTTTCAGGGCGCGTTGTACGCTTCGGTTGTCGAACGCTTTGCGAACGGCGTGGAGTTATATCAAAATACATGCAGCGGGCTTGTTCAACAGATCGAGATGGGAAACCTGCATGGCGATGAAGCGCGGAAAATTTTGGAAAACGCGCTTCACCCGATGCTTGAAAAGAATATTGACACAGTCGTATTAGGCTGCACGCATTATCCCTTCGTGATTCCGCTCATTCAAAAAATAGTTGGGGAAAAGGTCCGGGTGATAGACCCTGCCCCCGCAGTGGCGCGACAGGTCAAACGTCTGCTGGAGGCGGGAGGGGGATTGAATCAAAGCGGAGGGAGGATCCGTTTCATCACATCGGGCGGGGCGGATTCCGTCCAGAAGGTTTTATCCACGCTGTTGGGGTTGGACGCCGAAGTTGAAGCGGTCAGGTGGAAAAATGACCGGGAGATAGCGGCTTGACCGCCAGAAGGGTGAGATTTTTTCCCAATTCGCGTAACTCATCTTCATCTTTGAATTTCATGCCGACCATTGCCATCACGGAACGGGTATAGGCGGGTTTCCGGCGATAAAAGCGGACAAGCATCTCCCCGGTGTCTGCCGCGTTCAATTCCTGCGCCTGCGCTTTGAATTTCCTCCTGCCAACCTGCGCGTCGAAAACTGGATTGACTTGGATATTCTTGAACCAATCAGCGCGCGCGCCGTAGGCGGCTTCGATGTAATACGTATCGCTTGTTGCTTCATAGTCCATCACGTCCACCATGGCGTCGCGTCGCCTGCCGGATTTTCTGCCAGTGGTGGAGAGCAACATCCATTCCGCGCCGATAAGTTTTTCCCAGCCGCCAAATCCGATCTTGTGCATGAAGAGCGGGATTTTAAAGAAGAACTTAAGGAATGAGTTGGGGCGTTTTTGCAACATGGGTTAACCTGCTGATGCTTTTACTTTGCCAGCAGACTTTCAATCCGCCGCTTCAATTGATACATCCTTTACGCTGATTTTAAGATGAGCAAATACTGCAAAACTCAGTTGGCTGGGGTCGAGATTGTATTTTTCCGCCATTTGCTCAAAGAGGACGTGGTATCCGGCTTTGACCATCGAATCCCAGTTTAAGCCAAGCGAGTCTGCCGTTTTGCGAATG
Source organism: Anaerolineales bacterium (assembly GCA_034435475.1). Classification (GTDB taxonomy): domain Bacteria; phylum Chloroflexota; class Anaerolineae; order Anaerolineales; family Villigracilaceae; genus Villigracilis. The sequence continues at coordinate 820 of DAOTXI010000543.1, read as the reverse complement.
GATGTGACAGACTCGCCTTCGATTTCGACGAAGTTGCCGTATGGCAATTCGTCCATCATCACTTGAAGCCCGTTCAATTCGTATGTAGCCCTGAATTTTTCATAAAAGACCGTTGGGAGGTAACCCAGCGCTTCCAGAAATTCTTTTGCTGCCTCGAAATCGCCAACAGTGAATTCGATCTCCCGTCTTCGTATTACACCTTCATGCTCCACACTGGGACCTTTGAACGTGAATTTTATCTCCGTGTCTTTTCGTAGTCGCAGGACTTTGAAATCTTTTCTCAATTCACCATCTGGCGTGTCGTAACGATAATTGATCTCATGGACTCTCGGTTGAGTCAAACGCGCCTTCAATTCAAGAAGGCGCGTTTCAATACGGGAAAGGTCTTTGACGTAAAACTTGACTTCGGTTTCATGACCGTTCATCTTGTCACTAGGCATTCCGTGGTTGCGACCCTTTCTGACGCAATATTGGTTCTCATGGGTGTGGGCGGGTCGCCGCTGCGAATAATCAATGCACGCTCAACAGCGTCTGTTTCTGCTCCACGCTTTCGCCAGCCTTTACCCGAATACGCTCCACCTTGCCATCACGAGGGGCTTTCAATTCGTTCTGCATCTTCATGGATTCGAGGATGACCAGGACCTGTCCTTTCGTAATCTCCTGACCCTCGGATACAGGGATGGAGACAATGAGCCCCGGCATGGGCGCTTTGAGTTTGAATTCGCCCCCCTCTGCCACTCCGCCCCCTCCCGCGGCTTTGAGGCGTTTCTCGCGTTCATCCTCCACTTTTGCCTGAAAGAGATGACCGCGCAGTAAAACC
>DAOTXI010000542.1:0-2951 GCA_034435475.1 Anaerolineales bacterium | reverse complement strand
ATGGAATGCACCAGGTTGTTGAGGATCAGGTTCAGGCGCAGCATTCCGCTCGACTTTTGCGAAATATCCTGCGAGTAAATGGAACAGCGCTCTTCGCCGATCTCGTGCGCCAAACTCATCAACAGCGAGCCAGAGCCAGCGGCGGGGTCGTACACGGTCACGTTCTTCACTTTCTCCGTCACCAAAATTGCCGCCATAATCTTCGCCACTGCGTGCGGGGTGTAATACTCGGCATACTTTCCGCCGCCGTCCTTGTTATAGTCCTTGATCAGATACTCGAAGATGGTCGCAAAGAAATCGAACTTCTGCTCGAAGACGCCCTCAAAACTGAAATTCACCAGCGGGTTGATGAGGGCGCGGCAGAACGCGTCACGCTTGCTCGAGTCGGTGATGTAATTGCTCAACTCGTCGAACAGAATGATCTTCGCCCCCGACTCGGTCTTCACCGAGAAGATGTCATTGTTGAAAATGGCGATGTCGCGCAGCGTGTCATCGAAGAGTTTGGCGAATTCAGGTTCGTTCTGGCGGTTGTGCAAATAGGAGAGGAAGTGATTCCGCTTCAACTTCGGGACCTAGGGGCTGAGCGAAAGCAAAAGCATTTCATATTCATCCTCAGAGAATCCACCTACCTCTTGCTCCCAGTTCTGAGCTTTTCGCAATTTGGCGTCGTTCTTCTTCACCTCGTAGGAAAATTTATCGTTCATGAACTTGTACAAAAACGCCTGCGTGATGATCTTGAACTCGTTGCCATCATTGCCCAGCCCAAAATTGGCGCATACGCTTTTGAGGCTGTCAATCAATGTTTTGGTCTGGGTCGTGAAGTCCTGGGTGGTTGCTAATGCCATAATTCCTCTATAAAGATTTGACCCTTTCAGGGTCAGATAGACTCCGAAGGAGTCCGATGTTTATAGACCGTTGATCGCGCCGTCCGTGCCCGACCCCGAAGGGGTCGCATGTTTATAACACGCGGTCATGTAACCGCCGCCGACCGCAACGCGGTCGCATGTTCTATAAACATCTGACCGCTTCGCGGTCATTGGTCGATCCAATCGAATAAATATTCATCCTTGTATTCAATCGCAAAATTCTTCAAAAACGTCAAATATTCATCCTTGAACGTCTGCTTCTTGTGATGCTCTTTCTGACGCATTATATAACCGATCACATGATCCAAACTTGAATGACTGTACGAAAACGCCCCGAACCCCTCCTGCCATTGGAATCCCGACGGGCAAAACCCCTTCCCATTGATAAATTCATTCGACGATTTCTTCACCTCGCGCACCAAATCGGATAAACAACACGCGGGGCGCATCCCAATCAAAAAATGCAAATGGTCGGGCATTCCATTAATGGCGAGCATTTTCTGCTCTTTATTCTGCACAATACCCGTGATGTATTTGTAAAGTTCTTCTTCCCACGCGGGCAAAATCAAACTCCGCCGATACTTCACCGCAAACACCACCTGAATATAAATCTGGGTATAGGTTGTCATTCTTCCTCTGCCTGACCCCAACGGGGTCACATCATTATAGCCACTTCGATTCGCCATTCACGTTCGACCCCTGCGGGGTCGTATGTTGTTTTTCGCCACGCGGTTATAAATATTTGACCGCTTCGCGGTCTCATGTCAACCAACTATTTCCAATTTCGCGCGCCTGCTGGCGAAACCATGCCTTCACGGTTTCCCATTCCACCTGCTCGATCAATGGCACGGGCGTCTCCTGCTCGGCGCGGTCAAAATATGCCAAATGCCGCGCCACCTGCGCCTCGAAATCACGCACATCGGGGTATTTCTGCGGCGCGAGTTTGAACAATTCACGCAGTTCAATCCGCTTGCACAACTCATACAGGTCGTGAAAATCCTTGCGGCTGGCACGGGCAAGCAGGGCGTCCAGTTTCATCAAGCCAATATCTTCCACGCTTGCCAGCACAAGACTACCTGTATTCAACAAAGGCTTCACAAGGTTGTATCCATAGCCGTAAAACCCCACCCGCACATTGTCTGCCAAAAAAACAAGGTTGCCCCATGATTGATCCGCAAGGACGGGCGAAAAATCTTTCAGCGCATGGCGCAGCGGTTCGCTCAATGCGGGAATATCACTCTGGCTTTGCGAGAAAAAATCCAGGTCCAGCGAAAGCCGATGTCCCAACTGCAAAGACAACGCTGTGCCGCCTGCCAGGTAAAACTCGGCGGCAATGGCGCTGGAAGAAAATCCCTGCCACACCGAACGCATGACAGGGGTGATGGTATTCCAGCGTAATTCCTGCATTTATTCAACCTCCAAGACAAGCCGCCAGAACGAAAGATGCGGCGCAGGCAGGGCAAAGGCGCCCCATTGCCGCACCCATTCCCGAATCTGTTCGCGTGGAAATTCTGCAAACAGCCAGTGCAATTCAGCGCGTGACCCGTAGCGCAACGTCCGCTCGATAATGGTGGCGGAGTCTTTTTGCGGGTTTAACAGCGCAAAATTATATTCCTGAAAGAATGGCGACAGGGAGGTGGGAATGGGTTGCATACTCTGATTATATTCCTTGAAACTCATTCATATATTCGCGCACCAGCAGGGAATTGATAAAGCGGGCGGTCTCCGAATTGAGTTTCGCGATCTTGCCAAATGCTTGAATCACGCTTTGTTGCATCATTTGGGAAAAGAACCCTTCGGCTTCAAGCAAATGGTCGTTTTGCAGCACTTTATTATCCATCGCCTGTTTCACTTCGGTTAATGCTTCCTGCAGTTCAACCTCGCGCTGGGTCACATCGCCGCGCTCCATAATCCGCTTGTGAACACGCGCATACTTCGCGTCACTTTCATATCTGGCTCTTAGCAGGGCGTTCCTGCGGTTCAATTCCAGAATCTTCTCCTGAATTTTCTCCAGCGCGCCTATGTTCTGTTTCATCTCTTCCTGGGTCACTTCATCGAGGTTGCCCTTTTTGAACATGCGTTTTA
>DAOTXI010000541.1:0-2060 GCA_034435475.1 Anaerolineales bacterium | reverse complement strand
GTGGACGTCTCCGTATTGAAATTCGCCAGCAGATTGAGCGCGAAGAACGTGAACATCCATGCCATGTTGGCAGTCTTGGCAAGGTAGGTTTCAGCGAATTGCGCGGTGGCAAGCACCACCAGAAACGCCAACAGCGAAACCAGGGCTTCGGTCAGCCCCGCCGCTTTGAGCAAGGCAGAGGCTTGTTCTTTATCCTGCTTGTTGAGGTACTCGCCGCCATAACGCACCACCAACTCGCCCATGCGAAACGAAAAGACGCTGTTCACGGTCGAAGCGAACGCCATCACCACGCCAATGAGACCAAACCCCGCCGGACCGAGCAGGCGGGTTGCCATGATGCCCTGTACGACGCTGAGCGCAAGGGCAAGGGTGTTGTTGCTGAACAACGATCCGCTGGAGCGGATGATTTTGTTGAAAAGGGGGTCGTTATTAAATTTAGAGAGCAGGGACATTGCTTTTTATTTTACTTGACCATCCCTGATTTCACAGGTTGTAAAAGCTCGCCTTGTTTTACGCTTATAATATTTCCCATGGAGCGCAAAAACTTTCTTTTTTCGGCCGTCATTATATTCTGTATTGCTGCAACGATCTTTCTTTTTCAGCCTGGTTACATGGACAACGATTCCGCCGACCAATATCAGCAAAGTCAAACAGGTTTGTATAATGACTGGCATCCGGTCGCCATGTCCTGGTTATGGTCTCAAGTGGGGCGCGTTTGTCCCGGTTCGGTTTGTATGTTCTCACTTCAGGTAATACTTTATTGGGTTGGGCTGGCGATCTTTATCAGTTTCATAAACGTAAAACTGATACATAAAAACCTTTTGCTCCTGATTGGATTTTTTCCACCCGCCTTTATGTTGTCTGCAACTGTGTTAAAAGACGTCCTCATGGCAGTCATGTTCTTGTTTGGGGCGGGCTTAATTCTACTGGCAGGGCACAAAAAACATGACGGCTTGTTGTTTCTCAGTATTCTCTTTATAGGGTACGGCATGATGTTGCGGCATAATGCCGCATCTGCGGCGCTGCCTTTGTTAATATATATTGGATATGTGTATTCAAAATCAAAACCTCTTTTTCTAAAAAGACTTCCCCGTTTTTGGCGTTCCATATTAATTGGGGGGGCATTGTTTGTTTTTGTGATTGTAACAACCAGTCTTTTCAACAACTTTGTTACCGACATAAAAAGATATCCCTACCAGCAAATCATGCTGCATGATTTGACGGGCATCTCTCTTCGCCTGAAAAAATACCTTGTTCCCGATTATGCAGCCGCCACGGAACAACCGTCCATGGGCGATTTGAGAGATCTGTACAGCGTTCGCGGCACAAAAAATCTTTATTGGAAAGACTCTACGAATATTCGATTTAAGATTTTAGAAGACCGAAATCTTGTAAAAAAACTGACAACAGAGTGGATAAAAACCGTTGTTGATTATCCAAGAGCATATCTTCTACAACGCGCTGTTGTTTTCAAGAATGTCATGAATTTCAACAATCTCAAGAACTGCGCCCCTTATTATTATGAAGAAAGCATCTATAAGCCCAGGGGAAATTACCGCCCTGAACAAAGACAATATTCGGAAAACCCAATAACAAACGTTCTTTTTTCAATGGTCGAACCTCTAAGAATGGGCATCCTTTACAGGAACTGGCTGTATTTGTTGACAACAAGCGTAATTGGGGCAACTGCCGTTATCAGACTTAAAAATCATTCGGGAGACCGGCTTGTGGAGATGGCGGGCGTATTGGGAATCAGCGGTTCTATTTATGCCGCGACATATTTTTTCGTTGCTACTGCTTGTGACTTTCGAATGATGTATTGGAGCGTCATAGTGACGTTGGGATCCAGTCCTGTTTTGATATATAGAATCATGGGCAGGGATTTCTCCCGTGGGGGATAAAAAATCACGGACGGCCCAGCCCGTGATTTTTTTATTAAACAAGGTGTTTTACATTTGGATTACGGCGTAAGAACGTCCTTCGCCCAATCACGTTCCGCCATATACCAGTCAATCAGATGCTTCAAGCCATTGCGCAGGGTGACTTGCGGTTCCCAGCCC
>DAOTXI010000540.1:0-1818 GCA_034435475.1 Anaerolineales bacterium | reverse complement strand
CCAATTTCGCCTGGCCCATCCAACCTGTAGTGATGGCGGCAGTGCTTGGAGCTTTTTACATTACGTCGGCTCCATTATTCCTGCTGCCCTTTCTTGCAAAACGCTGGAAGATGATCCGTGTGATGATCCTGCCCACGGCGCTCTTCAGCGCAATCCAATTGGCGGCAACATTTTTGCACTGGGATAAATTTTCAGTCGGTACCACGCCATTCTATGTCTGGTTCGCAAGCTATCTTTTGCCGCCTCCGATTTTCATCGGCGCTTATTTGTGGCATCAAAAGAGGGTTGGCAGGGAGGAAGCCATTTCCTCTGAAGACGAGATCCCCAACTGGCTGCGTTGGACGTTATTGATCCTCGGCATTTTGTTCTGTATCATCTCGGCTGTCGCTTTCTTTTTCCCAAATCTACTGATCCCCGTCTTCCCGTGGAAGTTGACCCCGCTTACCTCCCGTTCCCTGAGCGGATGGCTGGCTGCGGTGGGAACGATCGCGCTTTCGATGCGCAAAGAGAACAGCCGCACCCTCTCCCGCCTTGCAACACCGATGTTCATGTCGCTGCTCCCAGCCTTGCTCATGCAGATGGGACGTTATGCAAACGAAGTCAATTGGACAAGCCCTGCGCTGTGGGTTGGTCTGGCGCTGGTCACCCTCGCCGGGCTGAGCGGTCTTTACCTTGCCATCGGCAACTGGCGGGATGCGCTGACATGAGTTTTCTCAAAAACGGGATCGTCGAAAATCTCGAAACCACAAGGCGGATTCCAATCGGTCACTTTCTGGGCGTGAAGGTATCCATCACTCCGATCGCATGGCTGGGACCGTTCATTTTCTTCGGGCTGCACTTCGCCCTCAACGTATTGAGCCCAAGCCTCTCGCTAAATGAGAGGCTGACTCGATCTATTTATTTTGTCCTTGCCCTCGAGGTGACCACAATCATCCACGCCTTTGGGCATATTCTGAGCGGCAGGCTCGTCCACAGCGCCATGGATGAATTGCTTATCACGACCACACGTGACGTCAATCTATATCATGGTAACCAGAGCGATATACCCAGCCGGGTACACCTTGCCCGGGCGTTGGGAGGTCCTGTTCTCAACATTCTTATGGGCGTCCTGTTCATTTCTCTATCCCCGCTGTTCCCGCAAGGTGTTTGGTCAGATATTAATGACAGCCTGATCTCCACCAACTTTTTCTTCGGGCTGGGCGGCTTGCTGCCAATCCCTTCAGTGGACGGGGAAATTATCTGGAGGGAAATCTTTAATGCGATCAAAAAGCATTAAGCCACTCACCCAAACCGCTCCAACCGCATCGGACTTAAACTGAAGGAGGGTTCCTGCCCATTGAGCAGTTGACTTACAACCAAGCCGGTTCCCGGCGCAAGCGACAAACCGAGCATGGCATGACCCGTTGCAAGAAAAAGATTGCTATGCTTCGGTGACTTGCCGATGATCGGAACACCATCGGGCGTGGTGGGACGTAACCCCGCCCATGTTTCCTTCACATCCAGTTTTTCATCGAGGCGCAGATATTCACGTGCCGAGTTTTCAATGCGCTGAATCCAAATCGGATTCGGCTCCATGCTGTGGTTGCCCACTTCAAGCCGACCCGTGAAGCGCAGAAGTCCCGCCATCGGTGAGACGGCAATGCGGCGTTCGCCCAAAATCAGCGCATGGCTTGGCATGATCTTATTTGCGGACATGGTCATACTGTATCCGCGTGCCGGTTGGATGGGAATGTTCAACTTCAAGTCTTTGGCAACGGATGGGGTCAATGCACCAGCGGCAAGCACGACCTGTTCCGCTTCAAAATCTCCAGCCGTGGT
>DAOTXI010000539.1:0-6940 GCA_034435475.1 Anaerolineales bacterium | reverse complement strand
ACTAAAGTTAACCCTTCAATAACTCCGTCTGCTCCGGCTCCGATTCAACGGGCGCGGCAAGAGGCGGCAATTCCATCAACGAATTCAACCCGAAGTGTTGTAAAAATTCCGGCGTGGTCGAATACAAAATCGGGCGACCCGGTCCATCGGTTCTCCCTGATTCGAGGATCAAGCCCTTGCTCAACAAACTCTTCAACATCCCGTCGCTGTTCACCCCGCGGATCGAATCCACCTGTGGGCGGGTTACCGGTTGTTGATAGGCAATGATGGCGAGCGTCTCCAACGCAGCGCGGCTGAGATGCGTAACCGCCTCAAGACCGAGGAAGGTCTCCACCAAACCCGCCAGTTCCGGCGCGGTCGTCAACTGCACCCGCCCGGCATTTCTCTGCAAGCGAAGTCCGCGCGCCTGAAGCGACTCCTCAAGTTCCTTCAATCCACGTTCCACCACCGAGGCGGTCACATCCAGCGCCTGCGACAATTGCTGGACCGGAACCGGCTCCGCCGAAACGAACAACATCGCTTCGATTCTTGACGCCAGGCTTAACTCTTCGTTTGAATTGGGTTGCGATTCGCCCATGCTATAATTGCTCCGCTGTAAAATTGATCAAATACAAAACCATGAAAACTCAAAAACACCTCTTACTGTTTATCGTCCTGCTCGCCGCCATGTCGCTGGCATGTTCCATTGACGTGGGCGGACCCGAATACCCGGCGCAAACCGTCCCCTCCTCGCCCGCCGACGCGCAAACCATGCGCGACATGATCCAACAGGCAATGATGACAGGCGCCGAAACCGGTGTCATCACCCTTCAGATCACCGAAAGCCAGCTGACCGCATTCATCGCCGAAAAGATCGCCCTGCAAACCGACCCGCCCTTCACCGACCCGCAGATCCTGTTGCGCGACGGTCAAATGCAAATGTACGGGAAGATCACCCAGGGCTGGTTCACCGGAAACATGCTCATCGTCATGAACGTGACCATTGACCCTGTCACCGGTCAACCCGCAATGCTGATCTCCTCCGCCGACTTCGGTCCATTCCCCGCCCCCGAGGGATTGAACAACGCCATCAGTTCCGTCATTGACGAAGCCTTCACCGGATCGTTCGGACCCGTCGCCAGCGGCTTTCGTCTGGAGACCATCACCATTGCGGATGGAATCATGACCATAACCGGACGAATCAAATAGCGGCTGGATTATACACGACATGCCCCGCCTCTCTCCGCGCCCGCGCCTGATCCTGTCCATCCTGCTTGCCTTCACGCTGACAGTTTCCTGCAAATCGCCGCAGGTTGCCGAAGAGATCACAATCACCATCACCGCCGACGGCGCGTCAACACAGGCAGCCGTCCCGGCGGGAGTCACCGTCTCGCAGGCGTTGACAGAAGCAGGCATCCAGGTCGGGGATTTGGACAAGACCGAACCGCCGCTTTACACCGTTGTAGGAGAGGGCGACCTCATCACTTTGGTGCGCGTCGAAGAAATCTTTGAAACTGAAGAAGTGGTCATCCCCTTCGAGCGGCAGGTCGTCCGCAATGAAACCCTGCCCGAAGGCGAGACCCGCCTTGTGCAGGCGGGCGTCAACGGTTTGGAAGAGATCACCTACCGCAGAATCCTCGAAGATAAAACCGAAACCAGCAAGACGATTGTCAAATCAGTCGTTATCAAAGAAGCCCTGCCTGAGATTGTCATGGTCGGGTCGCAGGCTTCCTTCGTCCCGCTGAACATCCCCGGCACAATTGCCTATCTGGCAGGCGGAAACGCATGGATCATGGAAGGCTCGACCGCCAACCGCCGCGTCATCGTCAGCACAGGCGATCTGGACGGGCGCATTTTCACACTTTCACCCAATGGCGAGTACCTCGTCTTCACCCGCAAATCAAACAAACCCGCCGACGAAGAGATCAACACCCTTTGGGCGGTCCGCACACCCAACCTTGACCCGAAACTCATCTCGCTTCAAGCGAAGAATGTCGTCCACTTTGCGGCGTGGATTCCCAACACCAACTCCGTGGCGTATTCCACGGTCGAGCCGAGAAGCGCCGCGCCCGGCTGGCAGGCGAACAATGATCTTTATCGAGTCAGTCTGACCAACAGCGGAAGCCCGCGCAGGTTGCTCTATGCCAACAGCGGCGGAGTCTACGGTTGGTGGGGTATGACCTTTGCCTTCGCGCCCGATGGCAGGCTTGCCTATTCCCGCCCCGACGGCATCGGCTTGGTGGACCAGGACGGCGGCTATACCAAACCGATCCTTGAGATCACGCCGCTGAACACCCACAGCGACTGGGCATGGATTCCCCCCATCGTTTGGGGCGCGGATGGAAACAGTTTATACTTCGTCAGCCATGCGCCAGCCCCGGCGCCCATCTCCGGCGAAGAGTCGCCTTACTTCGACCTCTCCGCCCTCTCGTTCAGCAATGAAGCGGCGGTGGGTCTGGTCAATTCGGCGGGGATGTTCGCCTATCCCTCGGTTTCACCCCTTCGCTACATTGGGAGGGAGGCATCCTTCCAGATCGCCTACCTGCAATCCATTTTCATAGACCAAAGCGATTCAAGCCGCTATCGGCTCATCGTCATGGACCGCGACGGATCGAACAGCCGATCCCTTTTCCCGCCGCCCGATAAGAACGGGCTTGAACCGCAAACGGCCGCCTGGGCGCCGGATGTGGTCGAAGGGCAATCAGGCGGATTCCTCGCTGTGACGTATCAGGGCAATCTCTGGCTGATCGACAGCGGCAACGGCAAATCCTATCAAGTCACCGGGGACGGATTGATCGCCCGGCTCGACTGGAAATAAAAAGAGGTACATACTCAATGCGAATTTTGATTACAGGCGCCGCCGGTTTCCTCGGCTCCCACCTCAGTGACCGCCTGCTTGCCGACGGGCACGACGTGGTCGGCATGGACAACTTCATCACGGGCAGCCCCGACAACATTGCCCATCTTGCGGCAAATGAAAAATTCCAATTCTACAAACGGGATGTCTCGAACTACATCTTCGTCCCCGGCAAGGTGGATGGCATCCTGCATTTCGCCTCGCCCGCCAGCCCGAACCCGCAATCAAAGTCGGGGTATTTCAACCTCCCGATTCAAACGATGAAAGCCGGGGCGCTCGGCACACACAATTGTCTCGGTATCGCCCGCCGCGAAGGCTCGCGTTTCGTCCTTGCCTCCACCAGTGAAATCTACGGCGACCCGGAGGTCCACCCACAAACCGAATCCTACCCCGGCAATGTGGACCCGGTCGGCGAGCGCGCCGTTTATGACGAAGCCAAACGCTTTGCCGAATCCATGACAATGGCGTATCACCGCTTCCATGGTGTAAACACGGGCATTGTGCGCATCTTCAACACCTACGGTCCGCGCATGGATTTGGATGACGGGCGCGCCCTGCCCAACCTGCTCAAACAGGCATTGTTAGGCGAGCCTCTCACGGTCTATGGCGAAGGAAAGCAAACCCGCTCCTTCTGCTTCGTTGAAGACCTGGTTGACGGCATCATCCGTCTGCTCTACTCAGACGAACACCTCCCGGTCAACATTGGCAACCCGGTGGAAATGTCCATTCTCGAATTTGCCGAAACCATCAACCGTATCACGGGCAACAAGGCGGGCATCACCTACATGGAAAACGCCCGCAGCGCGCGCGACCCCCAGCGCCGCCAACCCGACATCAGCCGTGCAAAGACCATCCTTGGGTGGGAACCGAAAGTAAATCTTGAGGAAGGGCTTCGCCGCACGATCCCATTCTTCAAACAAAAACTGGGGCTGGCATGATCCTGAAAGAAGGAAAGGAACGCAAACGCTTCATCAAGTTTGCGTTCGTTGGAGCCATCGGCGCCGTCATTGATTTCGGCGTCATGAACCTGCTCTCGCATTGGGCATTCCAACTCCCCCTTGTCGCTGCGGGGACAATATCTTTCGTATGCGCGGTCATCAGTAACTTCATCTGGAACCGCTACTGGACCTACCCCGAATCGCGCTCCCGCCCCCTGCTCAGCCAGCTCGGCATGTTCTTCCTCGTCAACGCGGCGGGAGTCCTGATCCGCATCCCCATCCTGCATTATGCCGAACCGCCCCTGCTCGATTTCGTCGAAAACACCTTCCACGCTACACATCTCACCGCCGAATTCATCGCCAAGAACTTCACCCTCGCCGCCGCGGTCGGAATCGTGATGATGTGGAACTTCTTCATCAACCGCTACTGGACGTATAATGACATTGACGACGATTCATAGCATGGTGTACCGCAAGTTTGAGTACCGCAAACTTCAGTTTGCACCCAGCGCAGTAGAAACACCAAAAGCAGGTTGACATGATAAATCCACCCATCATACCCATCTACAATACCAACGGCGACGCCGATGCGTTCCTTCTTTATCCCTATTTGTTCAACCGTGGCGGTGATTGGATCGGCTTCGTCACCCCCCAGCGCGAGGTGTACTCTGTGCTGGGAGAATTCGTCGGCACCGTAACGAACGACCCGCGCATCGTCACCCGCCGCGCAAGTGACGAGTCAAAACCGCGCCTCGACCCTCCACCCATGCCAAAGCGGATCGCCCCGCCCGCCAACATCCCCCTCGCGCCGCTCATGCCTGAACTCAGCCACTCTCTAGTGGACGTACTGCTCGAAGCGCCAGAAAAACTTCACACCCTCGACAGCGGCGAATTCCGCGAAGACATGGATTAAGAATGAGCCAGCCCAAAACCTCCCGCGCCTCGCGCGTGTATCTTTCACAACTGATGCAGCCCGAACATGCCAACAACCACGGCAACGTCCACGGCGGTTGGATCATGAAACTGGTGGACGAAGCCGGGGCGCTCGCCTGTATGCGCCACGCCCAGACGCGCGTCGTCACCGTTGCCGTCGACTCGCTCGTCTTCCGCGAACCGATCAAGATCGGCGACCTCGTCACCTTTACCGCCGAAGTCACCTACACCGGGCGCACATCCATGGAAGCCGAAGTGCAAGTCACAGCCGAAAACCCAATCACCGGCGAACGCACGCACACCAACACCGCCTACCTCGTCTACGTCGGCTTGGATGAAAACAACAAACCCACATCCATTCCCCAACTCGTCCTCGAAACCGAAGAAGACAAGTCCCGCTACGAACAAGCCAAACTGCGCCAGCAACGGCGCATTGCGAAATAACAAATCATATCGCAGGGGCGACCCGTTCAAATCCTTCGATAATTCTTCATGTAAGAAAAGGGTCGCCCTACAATGAACCTGCCAACCCGTCAGAGCAGGGCGACCCTTCTTTGTAATACAAAGTCATCTCACAACCCTGACGGGTCGCCCCTACACCTCATGAAATTTCTCCGCCAGCATCCCATCTTGATCCTGCTCGCCATCAACCTCATCATCGGGTTCCTCACCTTTCGCTCCTATGGCTTGGCGTGGGACGAACCGCTCTTCTACGATTACGGCGAAGCCCTCAAATACGCCTACACCCCATCCAACTGGTTCAGCGGCGAATTCGACATCACCCAATCCTTCGGCTCATCCGGCAGCGACCACGCCAACCGCGGACCCGCCTATCTACTCGTCGCCATGCCTCTTGTCTCTTTTTTGAACTGGCTTGGCTTCGACTCCGCCTCAGCCTGGCACCTGGTCAACTTCCTGACCTTCAACCTTGGCGTTTATCTCCTCTACCGCCTCGCCTCAAAATGGATGAAGAATAAGTCTGCGCTTGCGGCTGCCGCGCTTTTCGCCTTTCAACCCCTCCTCTGGGGACATGCCTTCATCAATCCCAAAGACATCCCCTTCCTCACCTTCTTCCTCGGCTCTGTTCTTTTTGGCTTTGAAATGGTTGACGCTTGGAATACCAATTCCCAATCTACCAATTTACCAACCCACCACTTTCCACTTTCCAATCTCCTCCTCGCCTCCTTCTTCCTCGGCATCGCCACCTCCATCCGCATCCTCGGACCTCTCGCCGCGATATTGGTTTTACTTTACGCCCTCGCCCAGGAAGTTAAACTTCTCGATCTTCTTAAGAAGTCCCTTATCTGGCTATACGCAGGTACATCCCTCCTCATCATGTTCGCGGTATGGCCTTATCTCTGGCTCAATCCATTGGAAAAGTTCATCGAGGTCTTTATCTTCATGTCCGATAACCCGACCCAACTTAATGTCCTCTTCGCCGGAGAAAATTATCAGGCTGGCGAAGTGCCGCGCCGCTACTTCCCAACCCTGCTCGCCTACACGCTCACCGAACCGACCTATCTCCTCATCGCGTTTGGCGTTTTGCGCTCGTTCTGGAAAACAAACGCAAAACATAAGTTCATCTCAGCCATCCTTCTAACATGGTTTGGCATTCTCCTCGCCTACATCCTCCTAAAACGCCCCGCCATGTACGACGGCTACCGTCACTTTCTTTTTATCCTGCCGCCGTTATTCATTTTCGCCGGGTTTTCATTTGAATTCCTGTTCGACTGGCTGAAGCGGAATTGGCAGCGTTTTACCCTTGCGCTTTTCGTTTTGGCATTCGGCATCCTCCCCATCATCCGAATCCACCCCTATCAATACGCCTACTACAACAAGCTCGCGGGCGGAGTAGGCGGAGCCTTCCGCGAATACGAAACCGAATACTGGCTGACCTGCTACCGAGAATCCGTTCTCGGCTTGAACCAACTTGCAGAACCGGGCGCCCAACTCTTCGTCCGGCGTGAACCGTACATCGCCGCCTATTACACGGATTCAAATATCACCGTCCGCGATTTCCGCACCGAACAAAAAGACATGCAATCCGGCGATTATTATCTCGTCAACACCCGCTCGAACGAAGACTTGAAATTTTTGAGTGACGAACCCGCCATCATCGAAGTCTCGCGTTTAGGCGCAACGTTTTGCGTCGTCAAGCAGGTTCCGTAGGACAAACTTAAGTTTGTCCTACTGCTATAATCCCCCCGCCATGACTCCCAGCCCGCGCCTGCTC
>DAOTXI010000538.1:0-2893 GCA_034435475.1 Anaerolineales bacterium | reverse complement strand
TGGTCCCGTTTTCACCAACCTCCTGCTTGCGGATGAGATCAACCGCGCGCCCGCCAAGGTCCAAAGCGCCCTGCTGGAAGTGATGCAGGAAAAACAGGTGACCATCGGGCGCGAGACCTTCAAGGTGCCGAATCCGTTTTTGGTGTTGGCGACCCAGAATCCCATTGAGACCGAGGGGACGTATGCGTTGCCCGAAGCGCAGGTAGACCGTTTCATGCTCAAGGTCTTGATCGGTTACCCGACCACCACCGAAGAGTTTGTGATCGTCGAACGCATGACCGGGGTAATTCAAGCCGTGCAAAAAGTATTGAACACCGATGAGTTGTTGGAATTGCAGAAGAAAGCGGATCAAGTTTACGTCGACCCATCGCTGATCGAATATGCCGTGAAAGTAGTGACTGCCACGCGCAGCCCGAAAACGGTCGGGTTGCCGAATCTCGAAAATTACATCACCTTTGGGGCAAGCCCGCGCGCTTCGATCAATTTAATTCTGACTGCCAAGGCGCTCGCCTTCGTCCGCGGGCGGACTTACGTCCTGCCGCAGGATGTTTTGGATATGGCTCTCGATGTCATCCGTCACAGATTGGTTCTTTCGTACGAAGCCTTATCCGATGAAGTTTCGAGCGACGACATCTTGACCCAAATCCTCGACCGCATCCCCGTCCCTGTGGTGCCTTTGAATGAACACTTCAACGTCCGCGCGAACGCCTGAGCGCATCCTGCACCGGTTGGACTGGCAGGTCATCCGCCGGCTCGACGGGTATTTGCAGGGAGATTATCGCAGTCTCTTCCGCGGCTCCGGCGTGGACTTTGCCGACCTGCGCGAGTACCAGCCGCAGGACGACATCCGCTATATTGACTGGAATGTCAGCGCGCGCATGGATGAGCCCTATGTCCGCGAGTACATAGAAGACCGCGAGATCATCGCCTGGTTCCTGCTCGACCTGAGTCCGTCTGTGGATTTTGGCGCGTTGGATAACCAGAAGCGCAAAGTTCTGATTGATTTCGTCGGTGTATTATCACGCCTGCTGACGCGGCACGGGAACCGCGTCGGGGCGATCATGTTTGGGAACGGAATCCAGAGCCGGGTCCCGGCAAGAGGCGGGAAGTTGCACGTCCTCAGGCTCATCAATGACCTGCTCAAACAGCCGCATCATCAACGCGCACCGATGACTGACCTCTCCGAATTGATCAGGGGCGGACTGCATGGCATCAAGAAGCGTTCGCTGGTGTTCGTCGTTTCGGATTTTATCTCCGTGCCGGGATGGGAAAAATCCCTGCGCCTGTTGAGCGAGAAACATGAAGTGATCGCCATCCGCTTGTGGGACCCGCGCGAGATGACATTGCCGGATGTCGGTCATGTGATACTGGAAGACTCGGAAACCGGCGAACAGATTTATGTGGATACCAGCGATAAAAAATTTCGGATGCGCTTCATGCAGGCGGCGAAAAAACGCGAAGCCGATTTGAACGAGAGTTTCAAACGCGCGGGTGTGGATGTCCTGCCGCTTTCAACCGAAGCGGATCTAATCCATGCCATTGCAAGTTTTGTAATGCTGCGCCGTCAGCGCCGGAGATGAATTCCATGTCATTCGTCTGGACGTTTATGCTTTGGTCGTTGATACTGGTCCCGGTTTTGATTCTGCTTTACCTGCGGATGCAAAGGCGGCGGGCGCAGATCGCGCTTCGATATGGGAGCCTGGGCTTGGTCCAGCAGGCGTCGGGTCGCGGCGTGGGTGTCAGGCGGCATATCCCGGCGATTCTGTTCCTGGTCGGGTTGATCGTGTTATTCGTGGCATTGGCTCGCCCGCAAATGGTGGTGGGTCTCCCCAAAGTGGAGGGAATTATCATCCTCGCCTTCGATGTCTCCGGCAGTATGGCGGCGGAGGATTTCATCCCGAACCGTTTGGAAGTTGCGAAAGAGTTGGCAATCGAATTTGTCGAACGCCAGCCTTCGAGCGTCAAGATCGGCGTGGTGGCTTTCAGCGAAAGCGGACTTTCGGTGCAGTTACCATCCGCAGACCAGACCGCCATCATTGACGCCATCAATCGCCTGCGCCCCCAACGCGGGACGTCTCTTGCGAATGGCATCGTCGCTTCTTTGAACACAATTGCAAACCTGACCGGGCAGGAACCCATCGTCGGCTTTGAAGGCGCGGATGTCCCGGCGCCGTTGAACGGGACGCCCGACGTTTCGACCGATCAATCCTCCGCCATTATTTTGCTGACCGACGGCGAAAACAATATGAATCCGAACCCGCTCGAAGCGGCTTTGCTGGCGGCGGAGCGCGGAGTACGCATTCACACCATTGCGGTCGGAAGCCGTGAAGGCATCGAGTTGACGGTCAACGGCTTTACGGTCTTCACCAAAGTGGATGAAGAAATGCTCAAGCAGGTTTCCGAGATCACGCAAGGGACGTATTACATCGCCGCCGCGAATGAGGGTGTTGAAGAAGTCTACAAAAGCATCGAGCCGCGCTTGAAGGTCGAGGAGGAACCGCAGGAAGTCACCGCGGTCTTTGCAGGCATCAGCATCCTGATCCTTTTGATCGGCGGTTTATTATCGTTATTGTGGTTCAGCCGTGTGCCGTAACGAACGGTAGGTCAGGCTTTCAGCCTGACGCCCTTTTAACATGGTTGGTGGCGGGTTGCAACCCCGCCCTGCTTAGCAAGAGGTTTTAATGGAATTTATCTGGTCGCCAGTCTTTTACCTGTTCGCGCTTGTCCCGGTCTCGATCCTCGCCTATATCCTGATTCTTCGGCGGCGGAAACCTTTTGCTGTCCGCTATTCGAGCCTATCCCTGATCCGTGAAGCCAAACCCCGCCAAACTCAATGGAAGCGCCATATCCCATTTGCGCTTTTCCTGCTCGCGATCTCCAGCCTCATCATGGC
>DAOTXI010000537.1:0-1529 GCA_034435475.1 Anaerolineales bacterium | reverse complement strand
ACCGCGCCCACTCCCAGCCCCCATAGCAACACCCAGTTGGCTTTGCGGCTCAATTGCCTTTTATCGAGATATTCTTTGTCGACATTTTCGTACTTAACACCCTGAACTTCCTTGACAGACTTAGCCATAGTGTATTCTCCTGTTTTTGTAGAGTATTTTGAAACACTTGCCAAAATCGCCGTCAAAACGTTTTGTCTCGGTACCTCCTTCCCTATCACATGAAGACACCTTCCAATTTTTAACTAAAAACACTAATATTGCAATATCGTTATGGGTTTTTGGTTTTGTACTATTATTCACAAGACTGGTGAAGTAAAATGCTCGAACTGGCGCGCATGGGCGGGCTGGAGATCAATCCGCACACGAAGGGACCGGTGATTGATAAAAACTTCCAATCTTCGGTTCAAGGCGTTTTTGTGGCTGGCAACCTCCTGCGAGGAGTTGAAACCGCAGATCGCTGTGCAATGGAAGGAAAATGGGCGGCGCAGGCGATGACGAAATCCCTGAACGTTGTAAAATAAGCCGGATGAAATTCACAGACTCAATCCTTGCCCTGGCGCGAAAATTACTGGTCGCGCTGCTTTTGGCTTTCAGCCTCTTTTCCATGTACCAATTGGTCTTCGCTTCAACTCATATCGGGGATACCGGCTCGGAACGGCTCGATCTCTGGGAGGCGGATATGGGACGCGTGCGTGAAGCCCTGCCTATAGACCGCGGCGTGGTCGGCTACATTTCAGAGGAAGACCTCGAGAACGCCGAATTCGCCTTTTGGGATAACGAAACCGAATTCATGCTGACCCAATATGCGCTTGCCCCGCTGATCCTGAAAAAAGGACTCGCTTCTGAATGGAATGTCGTTGTGCTAAGGGAGGATGATCTAAAGCAATGGCTCGAAGCGAACCCCGGAAATTACGAAATCATCAAGGTCAAAGGACAATTCTCCGTCCTGCATGATCTGGGCGCCCCATGACTCTCTTTAGTTTTCTTGCTTACGTTCCAGCGATCATCCTCGGCACGTTGATCGTTCATCTGCTTTGGTCTGAGAAATTCCCCTCATCCCTTCTGATTAAAACATCCCTCGGCGTTGGGCTTGGGCTTGGCTTGAGTTCGATCCTGTATTTCATTGTGTTACAAGTCGCGCCGGGGCAGATCAACATGGCGATTCTGCAAATCATTCTGATTATCCCCCTTGCGGTAGCCATGTATTTCAAAAAAGGGATGGCAATCCCCCGCATCCCTTCGCTTACATGGGCGCGGTGGGGATGGATAAGCCTCTTCGTCATCAGTGTTGCCTTATCGGTATTTGTCTTCACCCGCTATGTGATCGCCCGCCCGCAGGGAGCCCTGGATGCCTGGAGCATTTGGAATCGCGCCGCCCGCTTCATCCACCGCGACCCCGGCACCCCCAGCTACGCCGGGCTGCCGCTCGACGGCTACGTCTCGCTGTTCGAGATGCTGAATCCGATGCACCGCCTCTGGGCCGACGGCCGCTGGAACAAGCTCACCGTCGCCCGCGGCTGCTACTGGAA
>DAOTXI010000536.1:0-2985 GCA_034435475.1 Anaerolineales bacterium | reverse complement strand
GTCTCGAGGATGGCAATCCGCAACGGGCTGGGAAGGAGGCGGGCAAGGGCTTCAAAGATTCGCCCACCGGCAAGGGAAGTCTCGCCCGATCCAAGAAAGGCAATGCGTCCAAGTGTCATGCTAATTGGATGCTTTGTTCAATTCATCTATTACTCTGAAAAAAGTTTCGTTCGAAGGTATATCCGCCATTGACCAGCCATAATGAACATATCGGAGCCGTCCGTTCCTGTCCACCACAGCATTCAATGGCATACGCCCAAGTTTAAAGAGATTTACTTCCTGCTTGTAGAGGCGGGCGACGGAATGGTCGGGGTTTGGCAGCCCAATGAAGGGAAGTTCCTCCCGCGCCCAGTATCTTTTGAATACATCTTCGTTATCCGGGCCAATCGCCACGATCTCTGCCCCACGTAAAATGAATTTTTCGTAATCGTCGCGCAAACGCGCCAACTGCGCGCGGCAGAACGGTCAGGAAAAACCGCGTAAAAAGGCAAGTACAACGGGTTTTCCGTCGCGAAAATCCGAAAGGCGGACTAAATTTCCATGAATATCATTCAGTTCAAAATCCGGCGCAATTTCGCCCGGGGTGATCAACCCTTGCATCATTCAAGTCCCAAGTATTCCAACACAATTTCCATGAAAGGCTCGGGACATTCCTCCTGCGGAACATGCCCGCAACCGGGAATCATCTCAAGCCGCGCATCCGGCATTTCAACGGCAATGGCTTCGAAATACCATGAGCGGATCAGCCTGTCCTCGCGCCCGGCGACGATCAGGGCGGGTACGGTTAAATTCGGAAGCAACGGGCGCAGTTCAGGGTAGGCAGGCGCGAATGTCAGTTCGTAGAAGGCGCGGTCCCAATTATTTATCGTCAAAACCTGTAAATGCTTCTGCCTGATTTCATCGGTCAACTTGCTTTTATCATACCATTCCCGCTCAATTGTGCGAGGGAGGGATTCCTGGTAATCCCGCATCATCAGCGGACCGAGGTGCCTCATTTGCGGAGTCCACATAAACGGCAACGCCCAAGCCGGGAACTGCGGACCATACCCACCTCCCACACCGGGGGCAACAAGGATGAGTTCTTCCACCCGTTCAGGATACTCCAATGCAAATGCCACTGCAAGCCCGCCCCCGGCGGAGTTCCCAATAATCACCGCCCGCTCCACTCCAAACCTGTCGAGCAATTCCCGTAGAATTTCGATATTTGCCTTCATGCCATAAGGGTTCGATTCCCAATCCCCCGGCATGGGTCTCTCGGTCAACCCGAAGGCGGGGCGGTCATAGGCAATGACTTTGCCGTACTGCGCAAATTCATCCATCACTTCGCGCCATGAATACGTGCTGCCGCCAAATGGATGCAGGAGAATAAACGTCCGCCCGCCGGAACCAGATTCCTTGTAATGAATGTCCACACTGTTGATCTCGATAAATTTACCACCCGGTTCCAACAGATCACGCTCCGAAACCAATCCATCCAACTTTGGCACCGGGACGGCAAAAGGTCCAAGCGCAGTGGTGGCACAGGCAAATACAAATGACAAAAGAATGAATTTTTTCCAGCGTTTCATCATGTGATCTTTGAGAGCGAACCGTGAACGATGAGCACCCCGTGTACCGCCCGGTTCGATTGAAAATTATTTCAAAACCTCGATAAAAAATTTCACGGTCGCATCCACTACCAGCGCCCATTGCTCCTCCGGCGGAAGACCGGCGGGATTGTCGCCCGATTGCAATCCATAAGATCCGAATTGTGAATGATTACCGCCCCCAATGCCGACAAATAACGTATCCTCCGGCAAAAGACCCCGCGACTCTGTCACGCGGGCTTCGGGAAACAAACCATCCCTCATCCCATAGACCGAAAGCACGGGGATCTCTTCCCCTCGAAGCGAATCATCGCCGGGAGCCGCCGCCCACAATACAAGTCCGCTGATGCTCTCACGCCCCCTGGCAAACATCGAAGCCGCCACGCCGCCAAGGGAGTGACCGCCGACGAACCAAGTTTCAATCTCTGGATATTTTGATTGCACCCTCGCCCCGGCGTTGACATCCAACAGAGCCAGGTTCAGCGGCACGGGAATCAACACCACAAAATACCCTTCTCCTGCAATCAGTCTTAACACAGGGGCGTAGGCGCGATAGTCCACCTTCCCACCGGGGTAAAAGAGAAAGCCCGTCTCGGGACGTAAATCCTCAGCCGGGTGAAAAACCACCCAGCCATTCTCGCCGCTTACATATACCTGCGCGTCAGAATTCATCGCATTCAATGCAACATCGCTCGCAGGCGCGACATCACCCGCCCAAACGACAAAGGCAAGCAATAAAAACGACGCGACAAGGACACTCGTCGTCGCAAGGATTCTCCAATTATTTTTTTTCATCACTTCGTTAAAAGTTCCCGGGCTTTTTTCCAGATTGTGTCGAACATTTCGACCGTCAGTTTTTTTGTAGATGTATTCTGCTGGCTGGGGTGGTACGAGCATATCAACCAGCGACCGGTCGTCAGTTTGTATGCCGCGCCATGAGAAAATACCAACCCGCGCAGGGCGAATATTTTGAGGATTCTGTCGAAGGCAATCTTACCCAAACACACGATCACCTTTGGATTAATGATCTCTAATTCCCGTTCGAGAAAGGGCTGGCAGTTATTCAACTCATCAGGATTGGGCTTATTATCCGGCGGGGCGCAGCGGGCAGATGCGGTGATATACATATCGGTAAGGAGAAGCCCATCGCCTCTGGACTCAGACTTGGACTGGTTCGCAAACCCAGCCTTGTGCAACGCCGGGTACAAAAAATTCTCCGAAGCGTCACCCGTAAATTGACGCCCGGTTCGGTTCGAACCATGCGCGCCAGGAGCCAGCCCCACCACCAGCACACGCGCCTGCGGGTCACCAAAGCCGGGTACGGGCTTGCCCCAATATTCTTCATTGATATAAGCCTTGCGCTTCACCCGCGCTACTTCCTCACGCCACTCCACTAAAC
>DAOTXI010000535.1:0-4206 GCA_034435475.1 Anaerolineales bacterium | reverse complement strand
TCATTAAAGATATCGTTCTACAGGCATTGTTATGCGCTGGCGCCCGCCCAAATCCTGACCGTTATCTTATCCGGGATTTCGGTCATCAATCCGCTGCTGCTTTTCGCCGTCCTGCTCGTGATTCCCTTCTATGAGGCATTTGTCTATCAGATGGAATTGAAGATCGGTTACGGGCGGGCATTCTTTTACGCGCTGATCCCCCAGGTAATATTGACCGTGCTGTTTTTGTTATTTGTGGGCATGTTGCTGCCTGCGGCGTAATAAAAGATTATCTCTCCGCCCCTGCCCGCATCACGAAGCGATTTACTCCCCCGAAGCGATATTTATATTCCTCGTCGCCGCGCATGAAATCAAATTCGTGGCGTTTGTTTTCACAACACCATTGAATGGTATGGGCAAGCAGGACCCAGCCGGGAGAGAGTTCCATGTGGGCGCGGCTGACGCCGGAGTTATAGCCCCATAATTTCCCATTGTAATCAAAATTCAGCGAGGCGGCGGTCTTCACGCCGTCAATTTCGAGAAAGGCGAGCCAGAGACAGCCGTCTTTATGCGCGGCATGGAGGACAGCCGTCATCTGTTCGCGCATGGCGGGATGCAAAAAGTCCGCTTTGCTGGGGTCGTGGATCATGAGATCGAAAAAGGTATTCAATTCAGGTTCGACGTCGGCGGATTGATCCACCAGCACGAAACGCACATTTAATTCAGATTCGGCGGCGCGACGCATCTTGCGGCGGATCTCGTGGCGCTGTTTCTTCTCGATCCGCGAAAGATATTCGTCGAAGTCGCCGTTCAGGGCAATGCGCGGAGTTGGACGATACACTTCCTCGTGATGGGACCAGCCGCGGGCCGCCGATTCCGCTTTGAGGGCGGCGAGGGTGGGAGAGTCATCGGGGAGGTTATACCAATCGAGGCGCGACCAGGTCAGAGCGGGGGAAGAGGCGAGAAAATCCAAAAGACCGGAAACGAAGCGCGCATGGTCATCTGCCCTCACGATCAGGTCCAGATAATCCGAAATTTCGATGCTGCCATTGAGGAGCAGCGCCGGTTTGTTTTCATAGTCGGCAATGAAGAGCGGGGCAATGCCGATCAGTTCTTCGCCTTCGCGGGCTGTGACCAAAACCAACCGGGCATCTTTCCATTCGCCGCCGCCGCGATGCTGCCACCACAGGCGTTGATAGTCGTAGCGCGAAAAGGGCGTATTGCTGACGGATTCCTTTAATAAAGAATTCCATTCGTCGGGTTGAATCTGGGAGAAGTCTTCGAGAAGGGAGAAAATCATGGCGGGTTATTTTACCAGTTGAAGTATCCTGTAGCGCAAGCCTATAGGCTTGCGCTACAACAGTTATAATGAAGCCAAGTCAGACGATAATCTTACATGCCCCTCGACATCAACCTCTCACCTTTATACCGCATTCAAGGTCAGGAACAAACTGATATGCCCGGCGTGCTGGCCTGCCAGCCGCCGAAGACCGCCGCGCGCGGACGCGAACAAGACCGCCTGATCGTTTACCTGTTACTGGCTGGCAACGCCGCTGTTACAACAAGCGAATACCGCAAACTTGCCGAAGACACGGCAAACGTGTTTTACCAGACGCCGCGCGCCGTCACAAGCGCGTTACGCGCCGCCGCCGACTCAGTGAACAAGACCCTGCTCGACCGCAATATGTCTGCCAGCGCGCGCGGTCAATACGCCCTGGCATGGATGACGCTTGCCGTGGTGCGCGAAACGCAATGCATCTTCTCGCTCAGCGGACCCATGCATGCCTACTGGGTCGGAGGCAACGGCTCGCGGCATATCTTCGAACCCTCGATATCGGGCAAGGGACTCGGCGCGAGTCAGTCCATCAACATCCATTACGCGCAAGCCGATGTTGCAACGAACGATAGCCTGCTTTTTTGCGGGCGCGTGCCAAACACATGGAATACAACTCTCGAAAACGCGCAGCCCGCATCCCTCGAAACCACGCGCCGCCGCCTGATCGCGCTCACCACCGAAGACCTGAACGCCGTCCTGATAAATCTCACAGAAGGCGCTGGGGCGATCAATCTTTATAAGGGGATAAACTCCGCGCCGCAGGTGGATTCCCCGCCCGAGCCTGAGCAAACGCCCCAACCCGCCTCGGAACCGGTCCCGAGCCTGCCAGCCAACAATGAGCCTGAGCAAACGCCTGAGGCGCATCTCCTGCAACCTTCAGCATATTCGATTCCCCCACAACACGAAGAACCGATCCCCGCTCCCCCGTCGACGAACGATCCGCTCGCGCACCTTCCGCACAAGACCGTACCGCGCGAATTCCCGGCATCCATCCCGCGCGCAAAGCCGAAGACGGAAACCGATGTCATTGGTGAAGAAGGCGGTCTGACGAATAAGGTCGAAGCGCAGGAAGAGAATTTACAAAACGCGGAAACGCAAAACGCGAGTCCGCAAAGCGTGGAAACGCAAGTCCCAAGCCTAATTCCCGAACCGCGCGAGCCTTCTGAGCCGTCTCCTCAGGCAAAACAGGCCGCAAAAATTATTATCAACTTCATGCAGGCATTCCGCCATGGAAGCGCCGCCCTCGGCGAACGGTTCCGCAATTTCCTGCCGCGCCTGCTGCCTTCCTCCGAAACAAACAACATCCAGCCGGTGTCTTCATCAACATTCATGGGATTCATGGCCGTGCTCATTCCGCTCATCGTGGTGACCATTTCGGTGGTGGTCTATATGCGTTACGGGCGCAACGAACAATACGATGTGTACTACAACCAGGCGGAGCAATTGAAAGCCCAGGCGCTCTCGCTAACAAACCCCGTCGAACAGCGCCGCGCATGGGAGAATGTACTGATCAACCTCAACGAGGCGGAGAAACACAACGTCACCAACGACACCATCGCCCTGCGCGAAGAAGCGCAATCAAACCTCGACTCCCTGCTCGGAATCATGCGGATGCAGTTCAGCCCCGCCTTCAGCGCCAAGCCCAACATCCAGGTCAGCCGCATGGCAGCCACCGAGAACGACCTGTACCTGCTCAACGCCGCAAGCGGTGAAGTGATGCGCGCCTTTCCCTCCGGCAGCGGCGGCTTCGAACTCGATACCACCTTCGATTGCAGACCCGGCAGCAACAACAACGCCGGTCAATTTGTGGATATTCTGACCCTGCCCATTACGAACATCTACGGAGCGACCGTGCTTGCCATCGACTCCGGGGGCAACCTGGTGTATTGCAAACCCGGCAGTTCCCCGCAGACCGGGCTGCTCCCCGCGCCGGACACCAATTGGAATCACATCACCGGCATGGTCCTGGACGGCGGAAATTTATACGTCCTGGATGCGCCCGCCCGCGCCGTCTGGGTCTACCCCGGCAAGGAAGCCGCCTTCGTGGACCGTCCATTCTTCTTCTTTGGTCAGCAGACCCCCTCGCAGGATGTGATTGATTTCCTCGTCTCCGGTGATGAGATGTATCTCCTGCACGCCGACGGGCGAGTCTCGCGCTGCATCTACAGCCGCATTGATACCAGCGCATCCAAATGTGAAGACCCGCTCAGCCGCATCAACCCCATTCCGGCGTATGCGGACACCGACCTGTTCGCCTCGGCGCATTTCACTCAATTGCTCTTCGCCGCCCCGCCCGATCCCTCCATCCTCCTGCTGGATGCGGAACACCAGAACATTATGCGCTTTGCCGCGCGAACCCTTGAACTGCAAAACCAGTTCCAACCCACAACCGGGAACCGGAACCCCATCCCACCGGGAACCGCCGCCGCCGTAGCCGTCAGTCCGGATCATGTGTTATATCTGGCAGTAGACGGACAGATATATTTCGCTGCCAACATGCCGTAAGCAAGGAGGATCTCATGCCCGATCTCTTGAGCGCCATCAACAGTTTCTTCAGCCGCGCGCCCTACCCCAAAGACAGCGCGACCGAGCCCGCCCAGATCATGCGCCGCAAGGTGCTTCTCATCGTCTACGATCCGGTCATGGACCCTGCCACGGGTATGAAACTCTCGCAAAAGATGAACTGGAAGAACTCCACCGACCTGGTCACCAGTTTTATGGCAGACATCCTCGAAGTCAGCAAAGGGCTGGTACGTTACGAGATCGCCAAACGAATTGATGTGAACGAATTTCCCGCCAAGGTGGATGGATTCCGCTACACGCCGCAGACCTTTCTCGATGTCATGACCGGCGCATCTGCCCCGCACATGCCGCAGGAAGCGGACTATTAC
>DAOTXI010000534.1:0-2212 GCA_034435475.1 Anaerolineales bacterium | reverse complement strand
CGGCCGCATGAGTCTTAAGTGTCCAGCCGTAGGTGAGGTAGAGGGTGACTGCCAGCAAAATGATCGAGCCGGTGATGCTGACTGCAAGCGGATCATTCCCCGCCAGAATATGCGGAATGATGTAACCGATGATGACGTACAAACTGAACGCCATGCTCAACATGGCGCGGGCTCCCTTCCACTGGCTGATGAGGATGATGGCAATCGCGAAGATGAAAGTCAGCCAAAGAATCGGTGTTGTGCGGACGTAATCCACGAAATAGGCGTTGACGACATTATCAGGCGTCTTTGAGATGGTGACGATGATTTTGTCCCCCGGCTTGAGCAGATAATCATCCGAGCGGACCTGACGCCTGCCGTAGTCAATTTCCATCTGGATGCCTTCATACGCGCCTTCGAGGATGTTGACCCGCGCGATCTGGTAGGTCTGCAGGCTTTCCCCAAGTTGAATCTCTCCCTCTTCGATGATCTGCGCCACCTCTGCCCGCACTGTATCCGCGCCGAAAGTGGCGAACCCGTCACCGGGGAGTTGGGCTTGGTCGAGGAGGGTGTAGGTTGTTACGCCGATCAGGAGCAGGAAGGGGAAAAGCCATGAACTTTTTTTCATGGTGAGGATTATAAATCCAAGAGGGTGAGAAGATTATGATAGTGAATAGTTGCTCTGTTGCAAACACTCTCAAAATCTGTCACTGCGAGCGAAGCGAAGCAGTCTTCCTGCCAGCGAGAGGATGGCTGCGCCGCCTGTGGCGGCTCGCAATAACATCCTTGCAACAGAGCAGTGAATAGTGAATAAGTGAGAGCCGTTACTATTACCTGTTCACTATTCGCTTGCTTTTACCTCCCATACGGATACCAGTAACTCTTATCCTCCATATTGAAATCCCAATGGACATGCTTCGTCTCGCGGAACTGGTCGAGTCCCTCCTCGCCGAGTTCGCGCGCGCCGCCGGAGTATTTCATCCCCCCGAACGGACCGGCGTAATGGTCGGTGAGCGGATCGTTGATCCAGATCGTCCCGGCTTTCACGTCGTCGAAGAATTGCTTGATCTTTTTTGCATCGTTGGAAATTAACACCGCGCCAAGCCCGTACTGACAGTCGTTTGTTAATTTCACGGCTTCGTCAAACGTGGTGTACTCCATGATCGGCACGGCGGGACCAAAGGTCTCATCGCGCATGATGAGCATCGAATGATCCACGCCGCTTAGCACGGTCGGTTCATGGAAGAAGCCCTTTGGTAAATTCTTTGGTCTCCCGCCGCCGGTGAGAATCTTTGCGCCGCGCGTTTTCGCATCCGCAATGTGACTCTCGAATTTGGCGCGATACGTTTCGCCGATCATCGGTCCCACATCGGTGGTGGATTCGAGACCAGAACCAAGCCGCAGTGTTTTGACATGCTCCACAATCGCTTCGGTGAATTTTGTCGCACCCCGCCTTGGGATGTAAACTCGCTCCGTCGAAGTGCAAACCTGCCCGGCGTTGATTAGAGCCGCGTATGCCACCGCTTTGGCGGCGATCTCTGGGTCGGCATCCTCGGCAATGACGGTTGCATCCTTGCCGCCCAGTTCCAAATGCAGTTTCTTCATCATCGGCGCGGCAATCGAAGCGATCTTCTGACCCGTGGCTAAACTTCCCGTAAATGCGATAACGGGCACATTGGGGTGTCTCACCAACGGCTCGCCGGTTTCCAAACCATAGCCAGTAACGACGTTCACCACGCCAGCAGGGAGATGGTCAAAGCAGTGTTCAGCCAGATATAACGCCGTGAGCGGAGTCATCTCAGATGGTTTTATTGCCACTGTATTTCCAGCCGCGAGCGCGGGCGCGACCTTCCACGCCATGAGAAGCAACGGAAAATTCCACGGCACGATACAGCCGACCACACCGTACGGTTCCTTGATGATGAAATTAAATTGCGAAGGCGTCGCCGGGGTCAACACACTTCCGCGATGGTGCCGCCCAAGTTCGGCGTAATAGCGGAAGGTGTTCATCACCCATTCGAGTTCTTCTTCATTTTCAGAGATGGGCTTGCCCTGTTCCAAGGTCAACAAGCGGACAATTTCTTCGCGATGGGCGTGGATTTTCTCCGCGACTTCATGCAGGAGATTCGCCCGCTCGAAGGAACCCATCTTGCGCCACGCCTCAAACGCCGACCTCGCGGCTTGTACCGCCGCTTCGATATCCTCCGGCGTCCCACGCGGGACAGTTTCCAAG
>DAOTXI010000533.1:0-20040 GCA_034435475.1 Anaerolineales bacterium | reverse complement strand
GTCTCCTGCCCGCTTCCTACAAACTTGCCAGCCCATTTTCCAACCTGTTCGACCCGCAGACCTTTCATCTCGACCCGGCTGTTCGTGTTTCCTTTGTCAATGCGTTGATCCCCGCCTTCTTTATTGCGATGATCGCAGTCAGCGTGGGGCGCAGGCGCAACTGGAAGGAATCGCGCGTTTATAAATTTCTCGAAGAAAATCTCGGCGGCTTGCTGGTTGCGTTTCTATTCTTTTGCGTTTATTTGCTCTTTGCCTCGGTCTTCAACCGCCCGCACTACGACGCGGACGATGTCTTCTTCGACGCCGACGGGAATCTCTACCGTTATCGTTTCACTGCGCCAACCTACGAAGATTATTACTGGCGTCCGGCGCATCCTTTCATTTTGCTTATCATCCGCCCCCTGGTTGCAGCCCTCGGCTATCTTTTTTATGGGGATAAACTCTTCGCCGCCTTCACCCTCAACGCATTCGTCGGCGGATTATGCGTTTATCTCCTCTGGTACTTTGTCAAACACAAGACGGGGAATCCGCTCTTCGCGCTGTTGATCTCCGCCCTCATTGGCGCCTCTTCGACCCAGCTCGTGTTTGGTTCCGTCATCGAGAGTTATATCTACCTTTCGGCTGTCGCTCTCGCGTTCCTGGTTCTATTGCTCAAAGACAAGCCGCTCTACATGCAAGTCATCGCCGGGCTGACCGCCTTCGGCATCACCATCTCGAACGTGGCGCAGACTTTTATTGCTCACTTCTTCGTCAGGCGGAATATCAAACAGATCATCGTTTACGGGCTGATCGTCGGCGCGCTGGTCGTCCCTTTATCCCTGCTGAATAATTTTATCTATCCCGACTCTTCGCCCTACTTTTGGGACTTTGCCACCCTCGAAGGCGAGGGACACAATCAATTCCCCGTCACCCTGCAGCGGGCGGAGTACCTCGCCCGGGTGATGACCCTGCACAGTTTTGTCGCGCCCGAGCCGCTCGTCATCCGCGATGGATTGCCCTTCCCCAAGGTGTGGATGTTCCGCGCATCGATCAAAAAGGACCCGATGCAGTTGGCGAACTATGAATCGCTTCTTGGCGACGGGCTGGCTGTTGCCTGGGCGGGATTGCTCATCCTCGGCGGCGCCCTCTTCGTAAAAAATATTCGCAGGCAGGATAATGGTTTTTCTTTTGCGTTCATCGTGACTTTGCTATTCTATTTTGTCCTCCATCTGCGCTACGGCAAGGATGTCTTCCTCTATGCCACAAACTGGACCTATGCCATTATTCTCTTTCTTGCCATTGCCTTGCAAGAACTTGCGGGCAAACGCTGGTTCCAGATTCTCTTGCTTGTCTTCGTCCTGCTTCTCATCGTCAATAACCTGGGGATGTTGGAAACGATGATGAGAATCACCGCGCCGACGGTTGTCTTCCCCATTTGGAAGTGAGTTGGAGCGGCAAGTTATAATCGCGTAACTACTATCGTATATTTCCCTTCTTAAAGAAACCCTAACCTACAGGGCTTAGGTCTTTTCGGAAAATCGAAATTTTATGAAGGAAGGGAGACCTTTAGGGTTTACGGGTACGGTAGGTAATCCCGTAAATACTTGTAAAGAAAGTAATTATGTATTTTTTAGGACTTACGCAAAACCTTCAAGTGAGTCCGCTAATCTACGCCAATCTGCGCGAATTCGTAAGAAATTAGCGAAAATTCGCGCAGATTAGTGGATAAAAAGCCATTCTGCGTAAGTCCTGTTTTTAATGTCATGCTGAGCGAAGCGAAGCATCTCTACGACAGCCCCAGAGACCCTTCGCCTACGGCTCAGGGTGACAATTTAAGTGGCAGAAGCTTCAAGAAACATAGTTTACAGAGTAATAAATCATTTAAGGAGTCTCTTCATGTTACGAGTTGGTTATATCGGTCTGGGGTTGATGGGCAAATCCATTGCGCGGAATATTCTCAAGGCGGGCTTTTCGGTGACCGTTCACAACCGTTCGCGCGGCGCGGTGGATGATCTGGTCGCGGAAGGGGCGGCTGCGGCAAACTCCCCCAAGGAAGTTGCGGAACAGGCGGATATCGTCTTTACCAACCTGCCTGATTCTCCCGATGTGGAAGCGGTAGCATTGAATGATGTGAATGGAATCATCGCAGGCGCAAAACCCGGTCTGATCGTGGTGGATAACTCGACCATCAAGCCCGCCTCCGCGCGTTTGATCGCGGCAAAGTTGAAGGAAAAAGGCGTATTCTCCCTTGACGCGCCTGTCTCCGGCGGGGACATTGGCGCGAAGAACGGCACGTTGACAATCATGGTCGGCGGCGAAGCGCAGGCGTTGGAGAGGGCAATGCCGGTTTTTCAGGCGATGGGCAAAACAGTGACCCATGTTGGCGAGGCGGGCGCGGGACAGGTGGCAAAGGCGGCGAACCAGATCATGGTGGCGGCGCAGATGGTGGCGATGGGCGAATTGCTGGTCTTCTCGAAGAAGGCGGGAGTCGATCCGCGCAAGGTGGTGGATGCCATCAAGGGCGGCGCGGCGCAATGCTGGACTCTCGACGTCAAACCGCCGCGTTTGTTCGACGGCAACCGCGGACCGGGTTTCAAGGCGCATATGCAGTTGAAAGACATGGGTATTGTGCTGGATACAGCAAGGGAATATGACATCCCGCTTTCATCGGCGGAGGAACATACGAAGTTCTTCCAGATGATGATCGAGCAGGGCATGGGCGGGTTGGATAATTCGGCGGTGGTGGGGGTGATCGAAAAACTCGCCGGGGTGGGGATATTGGATTGAGCCGTATGATAGATCAGTGGGATCAACCATAATAGTGCTTCGTGAAAACCCGCCGCTAGCGACGGTTTTCGCAGTACCGCAAACCTCAGTTTTCTCTCATGCAAATCGCAAACTGAAGTTTGCGGTACTGTCTTTATAGTATCCAACCCCGCTGTCCTTTACGACTGGCGGATAATAGGACTACTGCATCTCCGGCGATTCATCGAGCATGGACAGGAATGCCTCGACCACGCGAGGGTCAAAGTGTTTGCCGGATTCGCTCTGGAGGTACTCACGGATCCTTTGGGCAGACCAGCCCGGGCGGTAGGGACGATTCGAGCGCAGCGCATCCCAAACATCCACAATTGCGAAGATACGCGCCGCAAGCGGAATCTGTTCGCCCTTCAACCCGCGCGGGTAGCCGGAGCCATCCCACTTTTCATGATGGCAATAGGGAATGTCCAGGGCGGGTTCGAGATAGGCGATGGGCAACAGCATTTCGTAGGCGTAGGCTGGGTGTTTCCGCATGACATCCCATTCTTCTTCGGTCAACTTACCGGGTTTGAGCAGGATGTGATCGGGCACGCCAAGTTTGCCGATGTCGTGCAGGAGCGCGCCGCGGCGGATTTGGACCTGTTCCTGCTGGCTGACTCCCATGCGGGCGGCAAGCTGACCGGTGATTTCGGTCACACGCAGGGTATGCCCTTCGGTTTCCTTATCCCGCAGGTCCATGGCATGAGACCAGCCCGCAATGGTCGCGTCGTAGGCAGCCATCATTTCCTGGTTCGATCTTTGCAGTCCTTCGAACAATTGCGCGTTATCAATGGCAATGGCTGCCTGCCCGCCGAGTGTTTCAAGATAATTTAACCAGTCTGGGCTGGGGGCGAGGGGCGCGCGGTTGAAAATTTCAAGGACACCTTTCAACGATCCTTTCGCAAGCAGGGGGATGCCGAAGTATTCTACGAATTGCTCGCTCTTGAGCAGAGAGCTAGGGACGAATTCGCCGCCTGCCATGTTCAAGTCGGCGATATGCACAACCTTTTGCTCAAGTCCAACTTTTCCTGCCGGCCCCTGCCCCGGCATGAGGCGGAATTGCCGAATGTTGGGTGCGTGGAAACCCCTGCCCGCCACATATTCCAATGCCAGACTGACTGGATTCATCAGGAGGATATCGGCGGCGTCCACTTCCAATTGTGAAACGACCTCTTTCAACAGCACTTCCAGCGAAAGGCGCATGTCGAGGCTTGAGCTGATGGCACGGTCAATATCATTCAGGGCGGTGATGCGTTTGAGTTGAACTGCCAGGTTCGATTCAGCCCGTTTGCGCAGGAGAATGGCGGTCATCTGGCGGCTGATGGGAAGCAGACGCTGCAAATCCTCTTCGGTGAAGCGCCTGGCGCTGGAGAGGTCCATCAGCCCAATGGACTGCCCCGAGGAGACTAGCGGGATCGTAATGGTTGAATGGATGCCCAGCAGGTCGAAGATGCGCGGAACGATGGCGCGGATGGGCGCTCGCAACACGTCTGGAAGAAAGGTGGTCTCGGCGAATTCGAGAATCCATTTTTGGATCTCTTCCGGCTCGTTCATGAGGACGCCTTCGGCATGGGAAAGCAGATATTGGGTGTGACTCCCCTCCCGAATCGGCAGGCGGACCCTTGGAATGGAAATACCGATGAAATCTTCGATCTGTTTTTTTATTTCGCTGGAAACCGAGTCTTTATGCATTTCAAGGTATTTCCCATCCGCCGAGATCAGATAGACCGCCGCATCCCGGCAGTCGAACATGCTGTAGGCTTCCTGTGTGAAGAGGTTTATGATGGTTTCCAACGATTCGCCGCGGTTGGCGGCGTCGTTGATGATGTTGACGAGCGCAAGGTCCTGGGTGCGCTGGCGGACCTCGCGCTCGGCAAGTTTCCGTTCGGTGATGTCGCGGCAGAAGCAGATCAACAGCCCTGTCTGTTCGTCCAGCAGGTTGACGGTGAATTCGACGTCGAACTGGCTGCCATCCTTGCGGCGGTGGTGGGTTTCGAAGCGTTCGTGTCTTTCATGCTTGACCCTTGTGATATGCCTGCGCATATCGTCCATGCTCTCGATGACTTCCACATCCGAAATGCTCATGCGCAGGAGTTCGCCGCGCGAGTATCCGGACATTTCGCAATAGGCGTTGTTGACCTCGAGGAATTTGCCCTGCTGGTCAACGATCCAGAACCCATCCGAGGTGGTTTGCAGGGTCAGGCGCATACGCTCTTCGCTCTCGCGCAGGGCTTTCTCTGCCTGTATGCGTTCATTGAGTTCATGTTGCAGGTTCTGGAAGAGCCGCGCGTTTTCGAATGCCACTGCCGCCTGGTTCGCGATCGTTTTCAGCAGGCGCTCATCCGATTCATCGAAGGCGTTCAACTCCCTGCTTTCCACGCTGATCACGCCGACGACGCGCTCGCCCAGGGTCATGGGCGCGTACAGACCGGAGCCGATGCCGGGGTAGGTCTCGGTATAGCGCGCATCGGCTTTGACGTTTCCAACCCGCACCGTCTGACCGTGCTGCGCAACCCAGCCGCTCAGCCCCTGCCCCGAACTGGATACTACATTGGCGAGTCGTTCCTCCGTTGATCGGGCTGTTGCTTCAGTGTCAGGGCTTGTCTGTTTGAATGCCAGTAATTCGAGCCGGTCGCTTGCGGAGTCATATTTGCGGATGGCGATATGGTGCCAGTCCATTTTCTTTTCAAGGACTTCGATGATCTTCCCTGCCACCTGTTTGGGCTCCAGCTCGCCGCTGAGCGCCAGCCCGCTCTGGTAGAGAAGTTCAAGTTCTGCCAGCCGTTGAGTAAGGGCTTTTTCAGCCCGTTTGCGCTCAGTAATGTCATACGCCAGCGCGATCACCACATCCTGTCCAAAGTAGGCGCCTTTGTAAAGCCTGACTTCCTTGGGGAAAACCTCTCCATTTTCTCGAATACCCCAGAACTCAAATTGTTGAGGTTGTCCGTTAAATGCGGCTTCCACGGCCCGCTTAACTTCAAACAGGTCATTCCTCCCCGGGGCGCTCAACAGCTCGGGTGTGTTGCCGATGAAAAACTCCCTCGGATGCCCATACATTTTCAACACGCCATCGTTGACATCCAGAAAACGCCCGTCGGCATCCTGGATATAAATGGCCTCGGCAACGTTGTTGAAGATTCCGTGGAAGGTTTTCCCGCTTGCATGTAGCGCTTCCTCCGCCTGCTTGCGTTCGGTAATGTCCACGGTTGTGACGATGACCCTCGAATAATCCTGCTCATGACCCGGCACCACCGACCAGTTCAGGCGGATTTCGATCGGTCTGCCCGTCATGGTTTCATCGCTGCCCTCCCATGAATGAGTTACCCTGCCCTTCGCAATCGAGATCATTTCCTCCAAGCCGTTCTCGAGTTCGCCCTGATTGGTCTCGCGCAAAGTGGACTCGATCAATTCCTGCTTGTCCTTCGCATCGTACATCGCCACTGCTGTGAGGTTTACATCCAGGATGCGGGTTTGATTCAAGCAGAAAAGGAGTTCCTCCGGGTGAGCGGAAAAATAGGCGCGGAGATCGCCAATGCCGCGGGCTTTCAACGAGTCGAGATGATTTTTGATCCCGGAGAAATCCTGTTCCCAGATTCCGACCGGCACATTCTCGAACACGGCGCGGAAACGCGCCTCGCTTACCCGTAGAGATTCCTCTGTCTGTATCCGTTCAGTAATGTCGTTCGCCAGCACCAGCCTGGCAGGCTTGCCGTTGAACTGCGTGGCATGCGAGGATATCTCCACCGAAATCAGGGAGCCGTCTTTTTTGCGGTGATGCCAGCCGGTGGATTTGTTCAATGTTTGGGGCGGCTGAGCGAGGTTCTCCATCAGAGCCGGAATTTCCTCCTGCGGGCGGATGTCTTTGATCGTCATGCCGAGGAATTCTTCGCGGGTATAACCATAACGCTCGATGGCTGCATCGTTGACCATTTTGAAGGCAAGCGTTTCGAGATCGTAGACCCACATGGGGTGTGGATTACTCTCGAACAGTTCGCGGTAGAGTTTTTGGCTTTCGCGCAAAACCTCCTCGGCAAGCAAACGGCTGGAGAGGTCGCGATTGACGCCGATAAACCCGGTCAGGTTGCCTTTATCATCGCGGATGGCGGAGATGGAAGACCAGATCGAGATGCGCCTGCCGTCCTTGCGGAGTTGCGTCACCTCACCCGACCATGCGCCCGTCCCCATGACCTGCTGCATGACGCGGTCTTGAAAATTTTCGCCAAAATCAGTTTGAACAAAATCATTGAGCGGTTTGCCGAGAACCTCCTGCTCGCTCCAGCCATAGAGGCGTTCCGCGGCGGGATTCCAACTCACCACCTTGAATTCCGCATCGGTCGAGATCAACGCGTCGGATACCCGCTCCAGCAGCCCGGCTTGATAGGTAATGCGCCGTTCGCGTTCCCCAACCACTTTGAGATCGTTCTTGAGGATGAAATAGATCAGCAGGGCGCTCAGGCTGACGAACAGCCAGCCTTTGACAGACTGGATCATGACATAGGTTGGGGACGAGGAAGGAACAAAATATAACAGGATGTTGTCGGAGAGCAATATCCACAACACGCCAAAGATAAAATACCCCGCGACCACTCGCAGGGATGTGGGGTCCTGTTGGGGTGGACTGCCCCCCATCCGGTTCGTTTTTGCGCAAGCTTTTTAAACGCATACGCGCCTCCAACGAGCTGATCCGCGCCCACGGATTCGGGCGAGACAGTCCATTTATACACCACTCTTGTAATATTAATCATTGCAGGCTGTTGACAGTTGAATGCCAGGCAAAATTCGTGACTCACCTTACGCAGTTTTGCCAGCCTATCGTAGGGGCGACCCGCCAGAATCCTATAAAACCTCTGAACGCAACAAAGGGTCTTCCATGCTGCGTAACATCGGTTGGTTAGTCAAGACTTGTGTAAGACCCTCAATAATTGACCGCCAACGGCAAACCGCTGTCGGTCAATTGTTAAAGAGATGATTGACTTTGCGTATGTCCAATACTCTTACTTTCTGTGAACGTCATCCATCCACCTTATCGCCCCATTCCCCGCCCAGCGTCCGCTGGCGAAACAGGCCGTCAGCAAATAACCGCCTGTTGGCGCCTCCCAATCGAGCATTTCACCGGCGCAAAAAACGCCGGGTAGATTCTTCAGCATCAAATTTTCATCCAGCGAGTCGAACCTTACGCCGCCCGCCGAACTGATCGCCTCATCGAGCGGGCGCGGCGCAATCAACGTCACCGGCAAATGCTTGATGTAATACCCAAGCCGTGTTTCGCTAAATTCATCTTTCGGCACGAACTCGCGCAGCAAGCCCGCCTTCACGCCTTTGATGCCTACAGTCTTTTCCAAATGACTTGCCATCGTTCGCGAACCGCGCGGTTTCGATAATCTTTCAATCAGCGCCGCCTCGGTTTTATCCGGCGCAAGGTCGAGCGTCATCACGGCTTTCCCATTGGCAGAGATTTCATCGCGCATCAGTGCCGACGCCGCATAGATCAAACCTCCCTCCACGCCTTCTTTCGTAACAATGAACTCGCCCTGTTGATGAAAATTGCCGAAAGACAGGGCAACAGATTTGATGGGATGCCCGTCGAATTTTTCTTTGAAGATCAGATTCCATTTCACATCAAACCCGCAATTGGACGGTTTCAACGGCTCAATCTTAACCCCAGCCTGACCCAGCCATTCGACCCATGACCCGTCCGAGCCGAGTCTGCGCCAACTGCCGCCGCCGAGGGCAAGGATGACCGCATCGGCTTGGGTGGTCAACTCACCTTCGGGCGTCGCGAAGCGCAAAGACCCGTCGGGGAGAATCATTGTCAGTTTGTGGCGCAGGTGAAAGGTCACGCCAGAGGCGCCGAGTCTCTTAATCCACGCCCTCAGCAACGGACTCGCCTTCATCCCCACCGGGAAGACCCTGCCCGATGTGCCGACGAAAGTCTCGACTCCGAGTCCATTCGCCCATTCGCGCAAATCATCCGGCGTAAACTCTTTCAACCATGTTTCGACGATTCTATTGCTGTAGCGCGAAACGAATTTTTCAAACGGCTCGGAATGAGTCAGGTTCAACCCGCTCTTGCCCGCCATCAGGAACTTCCTGCCCAACGAAGTCTGCGAATCGTAAACATCCGCTTGAACGCCGCGTTGCGATAAAACCTCCGCCGCCATCAACCCCGCCGGTCCGCCGCCGACGATCACAACTTTTTTATCCATGCCGTCATTATAAAGAAAAACTCCCGAATAAACGGGAGCCTCTTGTAACCTGCAACCTGCAACTCGCTCCCCCTCACCTCTCCACCCCAACAATCCCGCCCACCACGTTCAAACTCAACGTCCACGTACTGCCCGGCTGGAACTGCTGAAACTCGCTGACTGAACCCGGCGAATACGCCAGTTCACCATCGCTCGTATCGAAATACACCCGCAATTCTGTCGAACTATTCCCTTCGCGCTGTCCGCTGAATAGCGAGGGTTGGGCGTATCGTGGATCCAAGTCGAAGCCTTCCAGATCATAAGTTTGGATTGTCGTCCACTCGTCCACGGTGTAACTGCAATATTGTTCAGACTCAGTGTGACATTCCGTAATCACTTCCGCGTACCCATTGCCCTGGTCCACAGTTTTATCTTCGCAGATCTCGCGGCTTTCGGTGCGGCAGGAAACGTCATAAGCATCCGAAGGCGGACTGCCCCGTTCATCCGAATATTGCACCGCACGCACCTCCTGCACCGGCACGGATGTCTTCCAATACACGCTGGAGACCGTTCCCTCCACCGAGCGCGAAGGAAGCGCGAACATAAAAATGACCGCCAAACAACACAACAAAAGAAATCCGCCGATTCCGCCCGCGACCAGCCAGTTGAATTTTTTCGGTTTGGGTTGTGCCGCAGGGCTTGCGCTGGTTTGGGCTTGCGGAGGCTTCGGCGTTTGCGCTGTGGGCGCATGAATCGGCGCGCCGCAAGTCGAACAGGTCTTTGCCGAACCGGGGTTTTCCGTCCCGCAATTGGAGCACATAATGACCTTCGGCGCAGATGGAGCCGCCTGCATCACCTGCCCCGCCTGCCGCGCCTTGCCTTCCTTCAAATCCGCGCCACATTGCGAACAGGTCGCCGCCGTCGCCGGGTTGCGCGTGCCGCAAAATCCGCAGTGGATGTCCGCGCCCGCCTTCGCCGATTGAACCACCTTTTCATCGGTGATCAGTTTTTCATCCGCCGCGCGCTGGAACTGAACATTCTCCGGCTGTGGCGCTCCGCAGTTTTCGCAGGTCTTTACGGGTCCCGGGTTGCGCCCATTGCAATTCGGGCAGACCCATTCCAGTTTAACGACGCCTTTGCTTCTTCTTTGCATTTCAAACTCCTTGAATGTAATGCAGTAGGGGTGACCCGTTTAGTTTCACTGACAACCTTATCATGAGATGAAGGGTCGCCCTTTGCCAGCACGAAATTAATGTCAGCCACAGGGCAACCCTTCCTTTACACAACAAAACCTTGCTCGATTTGGGCGGGTTGCCCCTACGGTTTCAGAGTCTATTACGAATTCGCGGTTGTTTGGATTTCAAATTCCGTGACGTTTCTTGATCTCATCCAGGCGGGATTCAAAATCCGGTTCCCTGTGCGGAGACAAATCCCCCGCCTCATTTCTTAAGGGACGGTTGGTCAGCGCATCGAAAACGGATGCCGCGCCGTGGGCGACGTTCTCCGGGTCATACCCGCCTTCGAGGACGAAGACGATTCTCCCGCCGCAAAATTCCTCCGCCATCTCAACAAGTTTTTTCGAGACAGTGTAAAACCCGCGCGTCGAAAGCCCCAGCGAAGTGATCGGATCATTCCAATGTGAATCGAATCCTGCCTAGACCAAAAGCATCTGCGGCTTGAACGAACGTACCATCGGCTCGAAAATTTCATCCGCGATGCGTGAAAACGTCGCGTCTCCCGCATACGCCGGGAGCGGCACATTCACCATCCGGTTCTTCGCATGAGGGGCATCGTCCAGCCAGCCCGTGCCGGGGTAGATCCCCCACTGATGTGTGGAGATGAATCCCGCGCGCTCCTCGTTCAAGAGGCAGGCTTGAGTCCCATTGCCGTGATGCGCGTCGTAATCAATCACCATCACGCGTTCCAT
Source organism: Anaerolineales bacterium (assembly GCA_034435475.1). Classification (GTDB taxonomy): domain Bacteria; phylum Chloroflexota; class Anaerolineae; order Anaerolineales; family Villigracilaceae; genus Villigracilis. The sequence continues at coordinate 9,150 of DAOTXI010000533.1, read as the reverse complement.
CCCTTTTTTCAGCAAATCCTTCGCGGCAATGGCAATATTACTAAAGATGCAGAATCCCATCGCCCGATCCGGTTCGGCGTGATGCCCCGGCGGGCGGACGATGGCAAAGGCGTTCTTCGCATCACCCTTCATCACAGCGCGCGCGCAGGTCAATACTCCGCCCGCGGCAAGCATGGCGTCTTCATAAGAGGTTTGCGTCACATAGGTCGGCGCGTAATCAATGATGCCCGGTCCCTCCGCGCAGGCTTCCTTGATCGCTTCGATCATCCGCGGTGGGTGGACGAGCGCAATGTCCTCCTCCTTCGCGCGGACCGCTTCGACCCTATCCGCGCCGAGGGAGGGGAGCAGCGACTCCAACAAGCCCAGCCTGCCCGGTCTCTCAGGGTGATCCGGGAATTCATGCTCGCGCGAAGGGACGAAGGTGAAGATCGTGGTCATGAATCGAATTATACCCAGCGCGGTCACAAATTTCGCTTTTATGAGAAGAGAGATGGCGCAATTTGTGACCGTGGGCATTATATAGCCCCCAATCTGCCGTATGGATCAGGGAGCGGGAGTCGTCTTCCCCCAGATGAATTCGGCGTAATGCTTCCAGAAGTCCTCGTTTATTTCCGCGCTGTTGGGAGGTGTGTTTTTTGCGCCAATGTCGCCATCTTGAGGCGGCAACCAACCCTCCCGGTTGTGATGGACGTTCTCCGAATCAACAGGTAGGTGTATTGGATTGTCCACGAATACGGACCGGTGACGGCATCATCAATTCTGATCTCGGACAATTCAAAGATGAGTTTCCTGTCGAATTGGTTGTCAAGTATGGTTCTACAGCCTTTCCCGGCATCCACCGATATGGGAAAGTAGACATATCCGTCGGCGGTTTGTGTCGGGGGGAATCGCTGGTCGAGGTTGTGGTCATAAGAGACGGGTCTGACCTCCAGCCCGCCTGCATTGACCAGGATCAATTGCTCTATGTCGAGTTGAATTGTATGAGGGGTGTCATCCGCGCTGCCTGAACTGATCGGAAAAACCGCCAGGAAGAATAAAAAACTATTACCAGTAGCGATGTTACTTAAATCTTGAGATGCCTGCAAATACAAAGAGGGATTGTTGGGGTTTTCATCCATCTCATCAATGAGGGAGGCTGCCCGCACCAATTCAGGGCTGAGAAAAGTAATGGCAACCCGCACAGAATTGTCTTCGCCGACTGGAACGGTAATCATGCTTGTCCAGCGTTCAACATGGTCCATTAGCGTGCGGAGAGCAGATTGTTTCGCTGTGAGCGGGATGTTCGGGGTGGGAAACGGCTGGACAGTTGCGGGTATTATTGGAGTTGGTGTGGAATTATATATATTTGCGGAATAGCCAGGTATGCATGTCGGGTATGGGGTTGCCTCTGGGGCAAAAATAGTCTTACAAGCGGAAAGCCACACTGCCATGAATGTTGTCATGAACATCATGTTCGCAATGTATCTGGAACGCTTGAACGTCGAGCCTTTCAGCATCATGCCCGCCTTTCTTAACCCTTACCCGGTTAGTTTGGAGATTTTCGATCTTTAGGACTTGCCGTGATTATGTACACGGAAAAGAAGGATTTCACGGAATCTCACGAAAAAATCCGTGTCCAAAAGGTTTGTATCACGGCAATTCTCAGAGCCCCGATATTTTTCTCAGAAGAGTTTGTAGGTATTATAAGGATGAACCCCCGCCTCTTTCAAGTGATATTTGACCCTGTTAAAAAGTTCCGCCGCCTGCCAGCATGGGGGGGACATGCTGGGCAGAGCGGCGGATGACACCAGAATACCAGTAAAAGGGAGGGCAGGTGTCGTTAGGGATAATATACACCTTTTTTATCTAGAATGTATTAGAACCGAATAAGACATTGGTACTATCCCTTCTTATTTAACTGGACTTACGTAAAACTCCCAAAACCTGAGGCAGACCGCGGTCTGCCGTCGGCGGTCAAAGGTTGAAGAAATGAATAATTTTGCGTAAGTCCAAACTGATATTACGCGAAACGTCTCGAAGGTTGGAACGGAAAACAGGCGTGATTTACGAGAACCTTCGGGACGGTGCGTAGGGACGACCCGTCAAGGTTTTACAAGCCATACTATCTTACGGCAAGGGTCGCCCTTGCTCGTAGGTTGACGCTTTCGTTATAGGGCGGTCCTTGCCTTACAACGAGTTTGAAAAAGGATTTAGACGGGTAGCCCTGCGGTGTACCATCAGCTATTAAAGATGTCTAGCCACTTTTCCACCTCCTCCGCCGAGAGTTTTTTATCTTCGGTAGAAGGTGTGGAACCTGCCAGCGTTTCGCGAAGAAGTCTCACGAATTCCTCCGCGGTGGAAACCCTGGCGCGGTTCGCCTTTGCCGCCCCCTGTACTTCACGGTCTGACGAAACCACCACCCAATTTTGTGCCGAGCCTCCCAGATTCTCCAGCCGTTTGCGAATTGCCGAATCCGCGGTCTGTCCCTGCCGGACGAAATGAGCCTTGACCGTGCCTGCCTTGCGTTCGCCAGCCTGCCCGGCGGGAGCGCCGTCAAAGTAGACTTCGACCGGCTGACGGCGAATCCGCGCAAAGTCCTGCAAGAGGCGGATGAGTTCCATTTCGTCATCCGGGTCGTCAAGGCGCAATCCGAGTTTGGGAATCAGGTTGTGTCCGTCAATCAAAAAGGGCATGGAGCGATTGTACTTTGGGCGGATGTGTGCCGGGTTAAAAAAACAGACCTTCAATGGCGCCCGCCATTGAAGGTCATAAGGAGAATATTGCCTGGGGATATTATGCGGTTTCGAGGACCTTGGTGGTCACATCGAATACCGGCGGGTGTTCGAGAGTCTTCTTTACCTTGCACAACTCCGCCGAGCGGACGAGAGCCGCATGATACTGCTCGGGGAAGGTCGGCGGAACCTGAATCTCCAAGTCCACCTTGCCGATCAAACCGTTTGCCGGGTTCGAATAATTGCGCTGAATGATGCGGATGCCCTCGGTGGGAAGCCCGCGTTGCTGGCAAAAGCCCAATACATAAATGCCCGCGCAAGTGCCAATGGATGCCAGAAACAATTCAAAGGGCATCGGGGCGGTATCGTCGTGGGGCTGGTCGGTCGGAATGGTATGTCCGCGGAAGTGGGCGTCCACTTTTTGTCCGCCGGGGAAGTCAATGATCATTTCCATGAGTAAATCTCCATATTGTTTGATTGATATTCCTTTGATGCGTGAGCATCTAAATTGATACATCCAATTTGCAGGTCTCAGGGGTGCGTTTGTCAGCCCGCCGCGCATCCCCGCCCGGCGCGACTCGTATATATGTCCATATAAAAAGTAGTGACGACTTCAGTCGTGACCGGGCGGCTACGCTGGACAATACTGGAAACCAGCCACCGCAGGGTGGCTTCGCAATTGTTGCCGCGACTTCCAGCCGCCGTGCAGTAATTACAAACACGCAATTTATAACTGGCTGGGTATAATTCGCTAACAACTCAAAGGAGAATAAAATGACAGACAAAAAATCATCCGACATCATCGTCCCCCAACAGGGCGGCGTGGTCCGTAACATGGTCAACCAACTCAAATTGATCTTCCGCCTCCTGGGCGATAAGCGCGTCAGTTTCCTTGCCAAACTCGTTCCGCTTGGAGCCTTCGCCTACCTGCTCATGCCCGCCGATCTTGCCCCCAACGTCGTCCTGCCGGTTATTGGCATGGTTGACGACGCCGCCATTCTCTGGCTTGGCACCTACATTTTCACCGAACTTTGCCCGCCAGAGGTGGTCACCGAGCATATGAAAGCGCTGGCGGGCAACATGGGAGCAAATGATGCCGATGGCGACGATGTGGTGGACGGCGAGACCAGCGAAGTAAAAGAATAAGCAATGAGACGACTATTAATCCTGTTGGTTCCCCTGATACTGGGATGCCGTGTATTGAGCGGGATATCTGCCCCGCCCCCCACGCCTCTTTCTCCGCCGACGATTGAATCAGCGCCCCAAACTGAGTCCCAGCCCCAGCCGGATATTGCGACTCCTGTCCAGGCAGAGACACCCACCACCATCAGCGCCAGCCAGTTCCCCGACCCAAATGGCTTTGAGTGGCGGCCCATCGCCAGCGGACTCACGCGCCCCGTGGATGTGCAATCCGCATTCGACGGCTCGGGGCGTTTATTCATCATCGAAAAATATGGCGCCATCCGCATATACAAGGATGGGCAACTCTATAGCCAGCCCTTCCTCAATATTAACGACCGTGTAAACGATGACGGCAACGAAATGGGCTTGCTCGGTTTCGCATTTCACCCAAACTTTGAACAGAACGGGTATTTTTACGTCAACTACACCGGCGACGGCGGGCACACCCGCATCTCGCGCTTCACAGCCAGCGGCGACTCTGCCGACCCAGGCAGCGAACAGGTCATGATGATGATTGATCAGCCCTACCCAAACCATAATGGCGGAGGGGTTGTGTTTGGCCCCGACGATTATCTGTATCTCGGTCTTGGCGACGGAGGATCGGGCGGCGACCCCCATAAGAACGGGCAAAACACATCAACTCTGTTGGGAAAGCTCTTGCGTATTGATGTCAACAGCGGCGCCCCGTACTCTATCCCTGTTGACAACCCCTTTGGAAATGAGATTTGGGCGTATGGGCTTCGCAACCCCTGGCGTTTCTCGTTTGACCGCGCCACCGGCGACCTGTGGATTGGCGATGTGGGGCAGGGTGAATGGGAAGAAGTTGACTACCTGCCTGCCGGTTCGCCTGGCGGCGCAAATTTTGGCTGGAGTATTATGGAGGGAAATCACGGCTACGATGGACTCCCGCAATCGGCGTTCCTGCTGCCTGCCGCCGAGTACAGCCACTCCAACCCTTATAGCGGATGTTCCGTTACCGGCGGGTATGTCTATCGCGGCTCGATGCCCGAATGGAATGGGATATATCTGTACGGCGATTATTGCGAGGGCACGGTTTGGGGGTTGATCAATGTCAATGGTCAGTGGCAGTCTCAGGTCATGTTTGAGACGGAGTTCCTCATCACCTCTTTTGGAGAGGATGAAGCGGGGGAACTCTATCTCGCCAGTGATAATGGCGGAGTTTACATCCTTGAAAGGAAATAAAGACTTATCACATCCATAATAGGTTTTTTGTCATCTGAGTTTATGACGCCTGTCACTGGTCTGGCGGGCGTTTTGCATATAAACTAACAGCATCGGAGTCAGGAGGCAGTATGGCGAAAAAGGTTTGGCAAGTTGAAAAAACCAAATACTGCGAACATGTGCAGGAACAAATAGCCATTGAAGTCGAGGTTGTGTACCCGGCTGAGCATCTGCCTGAGCAAGCCCCCCGTGTCCGCGCAAGACGTTGTTCGAAAGCATTGGAATGCAATTGCATCGAACACCCCGCCTGCTCGCTGAGCGGCACGAACCCTGACGTTGACCCTGTTGAATAGAGCGGTAACGCCGCTCATCCAAACTCTCTCTCCTCCCTCTGAGTTGGTCTTAAGGCTGCACCGAGCATCGCGCGGTGTATGCCGTTAAAAGGGCGAAAGTAAACCGCCTTCTTTTCCAAATTCACATAAATTGTATTTGCCTGTGATTCACAAATCTCGAAACATCTTCATCGGCTGGTGAGTTGAAAACTTCGTTTGGACTGCCAACCTGCTTCAAGTGATTGCCGATGATGACCGCGATGCGCGCGGAGAGTTGCGCGGCTTCGGGTAGGTCATGTGTGACGAAGACCGTCGTTGTTGAAGTCTCTTTCAACAACAAGCCCAGGTCATCCAGCAGGCGGCTGCGGGTGGGCGGGTCGAGCGCGGAGAAGGGCTCATCGAGCAGAAGCAACTGCGGTTCGAGGATCAACGCCCGCGCCAAACTGACGCGCTGCGCCTCGCCGCCAGAAAGATGATCTGCCCGCCGCTTTGCCAGATGCCCCACGCCCAGCCGTTCCAACCAGAGCGGAACCCTGCTCCGAATTTCATCTTTGTGAACTCCGCGAAACCTCAAACCGGATGCAACGTTGTCGAAGACGGATGAATCAAACAATAGCGGATCCTGCATCACGAGCGCGATGCGACGCCGATAAAGCGTATCTGACTCAGCCGATGCCTGTGTGCCGTTGAATTGAATTTCGCCACGCTCAGGCTTGAGCAAACGCGCCAGCGTCAGAAGCAAGGTGCTTTTGCCCGCGCCATTCGGGCCAACGACTGCCAGCACTTCGCCATTTTGGATCGCCAAGTGTTCCAACTGCAAAGCAGGATGATCGCCGCGCTTCACTAATAAATCACGGACCTGAACCAGTGGAGTCATTTGCGTACACCCCTTTGCTGAATCCATGTCAGCGCCCAGTTGACGAGGAAGGTAATGGTCAGGAGAAGAAGCCCAAGCGCCATGGCGATCTCAAAGTTGCCTTTGCCGGTTTCGAGGACGATGGCAGTGGTCAGCACGCGGGTCTGGTAGCGGATGTTCCCACCCACCATCATGGACGCGCCCACTTCCGAGATGACCGAGCCGAAGCCCGCCATCAACGCGGCGAGCAAAGGCAGGCGCGCTTCACGCCACAACATCCAGATCATTTGGATTCGGGAAGCGCCAAGCCCATAGAGTTGCAGAATCAACCTCGGGTCAAGGGCTTGAAGCGCGGCGGCGGTCAGTCCGGTCACGACCGGGAAGGAGATCACCACCTGGGCGATGATAATGGCGGTGGGGGTGTAGATCAGCCGCATATCCCCCAGCGGACAGGAACGCCATAACATCATCGCCACGAACAAGCCGACCACCACAGGCGGAAGCCCCATGCCGGTGTTGACCATGCTCAGCAAAAAAGAACGCCCGGGGAATTTGCCAAGCGCCAGCAGCGTGCCAAACGGCAAACCGATGACCAAACTCAAACCGGTTGCAATGGCCGAGATTTGCAGGGAGAGCAGGGTGATTTGAAAGATTTCGATGTTCATAAGAACGTAGGGACGAGGTACCCTCGCCCCTACAGAAACGATTTTAATCCAAGCCAAGGTCGGCGTCAGTTTTGTCGGCATCGGGGAAGAAGAGCGGTTGACCGAACTCTTCCACACCAAACTCGCCGATGACTGCCTGCGTTTCATCGCTGATCATGAATTCGGCAAACGCCATCGCGCCATCATAGTTTGCTTTTTTCCATTTTTCCGGGTTGACCGTGATGACATGATAAACGTTCAGCAGGGCGGCATCGCCTTCAAAGAGAATCTCAAGTTCGAGGCTGTCTTTGTTCGCCAGATAGGTGGCGCGGTCGGTGAGGGTGTATGCCTGTTTCTCCGAAGCAATCGTCAACGTGGCGCCCATGCCCTGACCGGAATCCACATACCAAGCCTGACCGGCTGGGTCGGCAGTGGTCGTGCCCCACAGGCTGAGTTCCATCTTGTGCGTGCCAGAGTCATCGCCGCGCGTGATGAAGTTCGCGCCAGCGTCGGCAATCGCCTGGAAGGCTTCTGTTGTAGTGGCAAGCGCTTTGATCCCCGCAGGGTCAGCGGCGGGACCGACGATCACGAAGTCGTTATGCATGACGAGGAAACGGTCTTTGCCCCAACCGGCTTCCATAAGCGCTTTTTCAGAAGCAGGCGCGTGAACGAGCAGAACATCGGCATTGCCCTCTTCCGCCATCTTCAACGCCGCGCCGGTTCCAACTGCGACGGTCTGCACGATGTAGCCGGTCTGTTCCTGGAAGGTGGGGATGAGCACATCCAGCAAGCCGGAATCTTGTGTGGAGGTGGTGGTGGCGAGGATCAACTCCGCAACTGCAGGCGCGGCAGGGGCGCCGCAGGCTGCCAACAAAACCGAGAACAGCAAAAACAAAATAGAGAGTAGTTTGAGTCTTGCGTATTTCATGTGACGAATCCTTTCAGTGATTTATTCATTAATCAATTAAGCATTACCTTAATTGAAAATGTTAAAAAAATAATGGCTACAGACGCACCAGTTCCCCGCTGTGGCTCGCGCTGTAGCCGGTCAGCGCTCCCAGCATGGTGCGGAAGCCCGCCGTCTGGATGAAGTCGAGCAGGGGGGTGAGGTTCTTTTCCTGTTCGCGCGGCAAAATGAGGTCGTAGCGTTCTTCAAAAAGCGGGATGAAATCCAACCCGTGTTGATGGGCTGCCGCCTGCAAGCCGAGCGATACATCCGCCTTATTTTGGTGGACGAAGTTTGCCGCCTCACTATGTGTTTTGACCTGATTCTCGTACCCGAATATTTTCTCCACTGGGAGTTTGAGTCTTTGCAATTCAGCGTCCAGCCATAAGCGCGTGCCCGAACCGGCATTGCGGTTTAAGAAGCGGATATTGGGCTTGGTAATATCCGCAATCTTTTTAATCCTTTTCGGGTTACCGCTGGCGAGCATCAAGCCCTGCGTGCGATACGCAAGAGTGACAACTTCCACCTCGCGGTCCGGGAAAAGATGGCGGATGAAGGGCGTGTTGTATTCGCCGCTTTTATCCAGAAGGTGTGAGCCGGAAATTTGGCAAAGTCCCTGCCGCAGGTTGACCAATCCATCCAGTGAGCCGACCGGCATACTCAGCAGGTTGACGTGTTTGGCAAGATACCCCGCCGCCCCTTCAACGGCAAGATCGTGACTTCCAGAAAAAATCACCACTGGAAGTTTGCTCTGCGGCAGAATCATTTCCTGAAGGAGAAAGGCATCGCCCCTGGCGCGATAGAATTTTTCCGTCACCTTTCCGGTGCGGCGCATTTCGCTGATCTCGATCAGGTCTGCCGCTTCCAACGCCAAAATGTGGTGCCGCACCCAGGCAGGAGACTGTTTCAACGTCCGCGCGAGAATCGTAAGCGTGGCAGGCGCCGCCATCAGCAGGCGCAAAATATCCATGCGGCGCGAATCAGCCAGCAGTTTGATTTTGTCAAAGGAACTGATGGGGGATACGGTCTTCATAACTTTCAGCGTAAGGTAAACCTTAATCCGAGTCTACTGGTTTCGCTGTGCTGAGTCAAGCGGAAGACGGAAGCATCAGTGTCACAAAATTGGTGGGTGAAATTATGGGAAATGATCTGTACGGTTATTTATCCAGGGAATCCCCGGATCATCGTAGGACTCAATGTATCTCTCCCAATCTCGGTTCAGGCGCAGCGCCAGATTCCGTAATTTCTCCGCAGGGTGGTTCTACCCGGAATTTTCTTCCAGAGATCATATAACGCC
>DAOTXI010000532.1:0-4023 GCA_034435475.1 Anaerolineales bacterium | reverse complement strand
CCTCGCTTTCCAAAGCCATGCTCAGGCTGCTCCCGCGCAATGTTGCATCCTATAGCGGCGAACTCCTGATCAAAGGCAGAGACATCATGTCTTTTACCGATGAAGAATACCGACAGAATGTGCGCTGGGTGGGCATGTCGCTTGTGCCGCAAGCCGCTATGAATGCTTTGAACCCGGTCCTGACCGTTGGGGATCAGGTTTCGGAACCCGCCATGCTCCATCTGGGAATCTCCAAAGCGGAAGCCCTCGGCATCGTGAAGAAAATTTTCCAGCATGTCGGCGTGCCCGCCGATTTCATTGCCCGCTACCCGTTTGAATTAAGCGGCGGGATGCGTCAACGCGTGGCGCTGGCAATGGCTTTGGTCACATCTCCCAACCTCATCATCCTGGACGAACCCACCTCCGCCTTGGATTTGCTGACCCAGGCGAACATCATGAATGTGTTGAAGCGCATCAAGCATGAACTTGGCACATCCTTCATCCTCATCACGCACGACATCGCCACCTCCAGCGAACTCGCCGACGAAGTCGCCATCATGTACGCCGGTCAGATCGTGGAAACGGGCGACGCACATGAATTTTTCCCCGCCCCGCTCCATCCGTATTCGCAGATGCTCATGGCGAGCGTCCCCCGCTTGCGCAGTGAATCAGACCCGATGTTCATCACCGGTCAGCCGCCCAGCCTGATCAACCCTCCAAAAGGCTGCCGTTTTGCGGTGCGTTGTCCGTTCCGTTTTGAGAAGTGTGACGAAGAACCGCCTGTATTTTCAAAAGGCAGCCGAAAAGTGAAATGCTGGCTCCACCAATAGATCAAGGGATTCATTCAAATGTCTGCATTTGCGCTTTATGACGCGCTTACCCTCATCAAGGATATTCACAAAGTTGTGCTCGATTTTGCGTATGAATTGAACGACGATCAGCTTCTCTGGCGTCCGCGCGGATACAGCACCTCCATTGGCTTTCACCTCTGGCATCTTGCCCGCGAGTCCGATTTTTTGCGAGCCGTCATCCTTGAACGCACGCCCCGACTTGTTCCGGAGTTTGGCGAGCCGGTCGAGATATGGGCAAGCGAAAACCTTGCCAAACGCTGGGGCTTTCCCACTGATCTCGGCGCGACGGTCGGCACCGGCTTGAGCGATGAGGCTGCCTCCACATTGCCCATTCCGCCCAAGGGCGAACTGATGGATTATCTCAAACGCTCCTACGAAAGCCTTGAGACTTTCGTCCAAAGGCTGGACGAACGCTACCCGACCTTCAACGGATTGGAAGACGATCTTAAAAGGAAATTGCAAAACATCCGGCTGAACCTGCTTAACTTCATCTCGCACGATTGCCGTCATCTCGGCATGATGGAGGTTTTGAAGGGGTTGCAGACCGGTTTCGGCTCGGCAACGGAGAAGCGTTGACTCCTAGGAGAGCGCTCATGATTACCAATATCATCGAAATACAAGAGGCAAAACGAATGGCTTTGAAAATACAGGAACCTCCCCTCGAAACCCTGCTGTCAATTCAGGATCTGCACGTCTGGTACGAACTCCGCCGCTTTGGGTTCAGCGTGGTTGGGCACGTCAAAGCCGTGGACGGCGTCAGCTTTGACCTGTCAGAAGGGGAAACCGTGGCAGTCGTCGGCGAGAGCGGATGCGGCAAATCCAGCCTGATGAAAACCATCCTCGGGTTGAACATCCCCACCAGCGGCGAAGTCATCTTCGGCGGCGAGCAATTATCGAAATTAAGCCACGAAGGCTTGCGGAAGTATCGCTTCAAGATCGGCTACGTCCAGCAGGATCCGTATGGCGCATTGCCTCCCTTTATGAGCGTGCAAAAGATTCTCGAAGAACCGCTGATCATCAGCGGCATGAAAGATCAAGGCGAACGGCTGGCACGGATTCACAAAGTGATGACCGAAGTGAAACTTCATCCGGTCGAAGATTTCCTGCATAAATTTCCCCACATGTTAAGCGGCGGTCAACAGCAGCGCATTGTCATCGCGCGCGCCATGCTGCGAGAACCGCGCCTGATCGTCGCCGACGAGCCCGTCTCGATGCTCGATGCCTCGGTGCGCGTCGAGATTCTTAAACTTATGCGAGCCTTGCAAGAGTCACATGGGCTTTCGGTCATCTACATCACGCACGACCTTTCGACCGTCAAATATTTTTCGCGGCGCATCTTCGTCATGTATGCGGGCAACCTGATCGAAAAAGCCGAAACGCGCCGCTTGCTCGAAAACCCGCTGCATCCTTACACCCACGCCCTGCTCGCCGCCACCTCCGACCCCGATGCCGCCAATGCCGATTCGTTCAAGGAAGTCCCGCCGGGTGAGCCGCCGAGTCTGGTCAACCCGCCCAAGGGCTGCCGCTTCCACCCGCGTTGTTCGCGCATCATTGCCGGTTTATGCGATGAAAAAGAACCCGTGGATTTTGAACCCGAACCGGGACATTCCGTCGCCTGTTGGTTGTACCAGCCATGAAGGATCCCCGCCTCTTGCTGACGTTGGGCTTGGTCCTGTTATTCTCAGGCGTGATCCTGCCCTTTCTCATGGTCATTAAGACCGTCGAACCGACCTTCCCATTGATCTTCATCTCGTCCGGCTCCTCCACGCTGGGGCTTGCGCTCGGCATGGTCGGTCTCGCGCAATGGACAAAGAAACGACCCTGACTGGGAATCGAAAGCCTCCAGACTTTCGATTCAATTCACCCAAAACCCCACCCCGCCCTCATTCACGATTTCTTTACACTTTCGACGCATCCAATGCGCGGAAGCGGTGAATGAAATAGACCGCCAGCCCCAGCAGAAGGATGGCATTGGCTTGATGTAAAAGCGCGATGACAATATTAACGTAAGACAGAATGGTTAATACCCCAAGTGTGATCTGCAAGGCGACCACGCCAGTCAGCCAGGGCAATCCCTTTTGAATATCAGCCGGGTAATTCTGCTTTTTGATGATGTAATAAACAACCGGCACAAGGATGATGCCCAGCCATGCAAACCAGCGGTGGATGAAGACAATGGTCTGCGGCGTTTCAAAGATGTTGATGAACGAGTTGAACAGGTTGGGTGGAATCCACTTTCCAAACATCAGGGGCCAGGTATCCGAGACGTGACCCGCTTTAAGCCCGGCCGTGAAGCCACCGTAACTGATCTGGATCACCAACACCACCAGCGACAAGACCGAAATTTTCGTAGGCAATGACCATGCCGCTTTCTTTCCGGTATGAAAACCGAGCCGGTGACCTGTGGCGGTCCAAATGGCGAGGCTGAAGAGGGTAAGCGCCAATAACAGGTGCGCGGTGAGACGGAAATGACTGACCGCCGGGCGGTCTACCAAGCCGCTGTAGACCATGAGCCAGCCCATCACCGCCTGACCGATGAAAAGAATACCCATCCAAAAATAAATGCCGAATTCCTTGAACGGAATGGTCTTGCGGAAAAGGAAATAGAAAACGGGAATGGCATAGAACAATCCCGCCAGGCGGGCAACCAGGCGGTGGAACCACTCAATATAGAAGATATATTTATATTCCCCCAGCGTCATGCCGGTGTTGACCAACTGATATTCCGGCGACTCTTTATACTTCTCGAATTCTGCTTCCCATTGATGCTGCCCCATGGGGGGGACCGTCCCGTTGATCGGATTCCACTCAACGATGGAAAGACCGGAGCGGGTCAGGCGGGTGAATCCGCCGAAGACGACGAGAAACGCCACAACGAAGGCGAAGACATACAGCCAATTCATTACGGCGGGATTTTGGGTTTTAGGCATGTGATTACTCCAATAGAAGATTGCCGGATTATACATCCCCCATCAGATAGCCCGCTGGAACAATTGTCACATTTGTCCGCTCAGGATGTCACAAAATAAAACCCGCGGAGCCATTCAGGACCCTGCGGGTTTTAAACCTGCAATTAATTTGGATATTGCATATCACGCATTACGAATTTCTTCCCTTATCCATTTCTCATTTGACCCAACAGCGCGCGATAGTCCGCCACGTTGGGCGGGTTCATCAACACGATCTGGTTGAT
>DAOTXI010000531.1:0-1769 GCA_034435475.1 Anaerolineales bacterium | reverse complement strand
AAACCGCGGTCTGCCGTCGGCGGTCAAAGGTTCGGCGTTTTGCGTAAGCCCTGATATTATAAAACTATCAGAATCTATCGGATTCCCTGCAATCCCCCCGCTCTCTTTTATAATGATGAAGTATGAATTCACGCGCCAACGAAACCTGGCTTGCCGATTTACGAAGTTCGGGTCCTGCCCACGAAGAAGCCTTGAGCGACCTCCGAACCGTTGTTCAAAAGGGATTGCCATATGCCCTCTCGCGCTGGCTATCCTCCGATGACCCGCTTTTTCAACCCCTGGTCGAGGAAGTAGCCCAGGAAACCCTTTTGCGAGTGCTAGATCAGCTGGATACGTTCGAAGGGCGCAGCCTCTTTACGACCTGGGTCCATAAGATCGCCATCCGCATCGCGTTGACCGAACTCCGCCGCAAACGCTGGCGCGACGCTTCGCTGGATGAGTTGACCGAAAACGAGGATGTCCCGCCGCCGCCCGGTCTACTTGCCGACCCGCAAGCCTCCCCCGAAACCTCCGCCGAACGGAAGGACATGATCGCGCGGGTCCGGCGGATACTGGAAGAGGAATTGACGCCGAAACAACGCGAGGCACTCGTCCTGCTCGGTCTACAGGATATCCCCATGGAAGAAGCCGCCCGCAAGATGAAAACCAACCGAAACGCGCTCTATAAACTCCTGCATGATGCGCGGTTGCGGCTCAAGAAACGGCTGGCGCTCGAAGACCTCTCCGCACAGGAGATTCTACTTGCCTTCGAACAGAAATAAGTGAAATACCAACAGATGGTTACCAATGGCTGACCGCGGTCTATGGTCGGCGGTCAATCTGTAAATAAATATTTGCCAATTTACCTGGACGCAGGTAAGATTGACTTTTTATTAATCGTCTCACTTTTAGAATGAACATCGGACAATTAATCAACCAGATTCGAAACCGAACCTCCGCTCAGCCGGAAATGACCGATGACGTGGTGATCAAGTTCGTCAACATCCTCGAAAGCATCGAGGATGAGGAACTTTCCTGTGCCGACATCTATGCCATTCTGGATGAATTTGTGGAGAATGAGGTCAGTGGCGGCGACAAACACAAACTATCGCCGCTCATCCACGAGCATCTCGATCTGTGTTCAGAATGTTGCGACGAATATGAAGCGCTGCTTGCAGTGGTGGAGCACACTGAAGGCGAAACAAAATGACGGGTTGTTAGCCCGTCATTTTTTATTCGTGGAACAACCTCTCCCCTGCGCGTACCGGGAGTTTTAACCGATTTTCAGACGGGGTGATCGGGCAGGACCACATCTCGTTGTAAGCGCAGTAGGGGTTGTAGGCAAGGTTGAAGTCAATGAAGAAGCGCCCCCCAGGCAAAGGCTCCGGGTCGAGATAACGCCCCGCGGGGTAGGTTTCGCTCCCTGCCAAAGAATCTACAAAAGGCAGAAAGAAGCCATGCGCGCTGCGATAGATCGTCAGGCGGGCATTCTCTCCATTCACCGGGAACGTGAAACTGCCAAACCGTTCATAGTGTTGCGCCCCGCCGGTTGAAGTCTGCATATCGAAACCTTCCTTGACGGGGAACTCCTCCACCACCGCTTCAAAGCGCAGGGAGTCATTTTCAGGAAAATATTTCAAACCTTCAAAAGCCCGCCGCTGCTCCCGGGTGAGCGGACTTTGTGAATGGTTTTTGAAAAATTCGTCCTTCTCTGCGCGGAATGTATCCAATTCAGTCATGACTTCTCCTTATTAAGATAATCGGCCCATCTATAAACCATTACATGGAAC
>DAOTXI010000530.1:0-3383 GCA_034435475.1 Anaerolineales bacterium | reverse complement strand
ACGATTCATTTGCAATAAGCGAAGACGTGGTCGCTGCCTTTGAACAAGCTAACAATGCCGATGTCGTCTTCCTCGCCAGCGGCGACGCGGGCGCCATGCTCAACAAAGCCATCCTCACCAAAGACGCCCCGCTCGCAGACGCGATGTTCGGCGTGGACAACACCTTCATCTCCCGCGCCCTCGAAGCGGACATCTTCGATGCCTATCAATCGCCCGCGCTCGGGGATATTCCCGCCGAGTTTGTGCTTGATTCGTCTTATCGCGCCCTGCCCGTGGATTACGGCGATGTCTGCATCAACTACGATAAAAAATATTTTGAAGAGAATAATTTGGCTGTGCCTGCTTCGTTTGAAGATTTAGTGAAGCCTGAATACAAAGGCTTGCTCGTCGTGGAAAACCCCGCCACCTCTTCGCCCGGTTTGGCGTTCATGCTTGCCACCCGCGCAACTTTCGGTGACGGCTTCCTCGATTACTGGCAGAGCCTCAAAAACAATGGGGTGGTGGTTGCAGACGGTTGGGAAACCGCTTACTACACCAACTTCTCCGCCTCCTCCGGGCAGGGACCGCAGCCGATGGTCGTCTCCTACGCCTCCAGCCCCGCCGCCGAAGTGGTCTTCGCCTCCGCGCCGCTGACTGAGTCCCCAACCGCTTCCATCGTCGCGCCGGGCATGTGCTTCCGCCAGATCGAATTTGTGGGCATCCTGAAAAATGGCGAAAACCGCGACCTCGCCGAAAAATTTATAGACTTTATGCTTGGCAAACAATTCCAGGAGGATATGCCGCTCAATATGTTCGTCTACCCCGTGAACCAGTCCGCGCAACTGCCGGAGGTGTTTACTCAGCATGCCCAAGTTGCACGCCAGCCTGCCGCCATCACCTACGAAGAAATCGCCGCTAACCGCGACACGTGGATCGAAGCATGGAACGAAGTGATGAAATAAACTCATTCACCACAGATGAACACAGATAAACAGAGATGAGAAAACATTCAATCCAACTGTGTTCATCTGCGGTCGAAATTTCAAAATGAACCTCTCACCAAAGCTTGCAGCAAAAACTCGTTCGTTTTTATCTGCCAATTCTCGGATTTTGCTTTGGATTCCTACCCTCCTCTTTCTTCTTTCCTTTTTCTTCTTCCCCCTCTTCAAAATCCTAACTCTCACCTTCAACCTCGAAACCTTTACGAATCTCAGCAACTTCCTCATCGCTCGTGACTCGTTACTCTTTACTTTTTACCAAGCCGCCCTCTCCACCCTCCTCACCTTCGCCCTCGGTCTGCCGTCTGCGGTCTTGTTCTCCAAATTCAACTTCCCCGGCAAATCGCTCCTCCGCGCCCTCACCGCCGTCCCATTCATGCTTCCCACCGTCGTCGTCGCTGCTGCTTTTAACTCGCTCTTTAGTTATAAGGTTACAGGTTCAATGTTACAGGTTTTTAACCTTCAACCTTCGACCTTCGACCTTCAACCTTCAACCTTCAACCTTCCAACCTTTCACCTTCCACCTTCAACCTTCAACCTTCCAACCTTCCACCTTCCACCTTCAACCTTCAACTTTCTACTGATCTTAGCCGCCCACACCTTCTACAACACCTCCATCGTCATTCGCATCGTCGGCAACGCCATCTCACGTCTCGACCCCAAACTCGAAGCCTCTGCCCGCGTCCTCGGCGCGGATACGTTCCATGTCTGGAAAGATGTCATCCTCCCAATTCTCCGTCCCTCCCTTCTCGCCGCCGCCCTGCTCGTCTTCATGTTCGACTTCACCAGTTTCGGAGTCATCCTCTTGCTCGGCGGTTCGCAATTCGCAACCCTCGAAGTGGAAATCTACATCCGCGCTTTGCAACTTCCCAACCTGAATCTCGCCGCGCTATTATCCGTCATCCAGCTTGTCTTCACGCTCATATTTTCCATTCTTTATTCGCGGGTAATCAACCAAGTCCAAACCCAAACTGCCCCGCGCTTCTCCCAAGCCCGCCCGCCTAAAACGATCCGCGAGCGTCTCTTTGTCTTTACTGGTTACTGGTTACTGCTAACTTTCTTTCTCCTGCCCTTACTTTCCCTCCCCATCCGCTCCCTCACCCGTCTCGAAGCCGACCGCGGACAACGCGATCAGGTCCAATACGGTTTCACCACCGATTATTACGAAGAACTCTTCATCAACCGACGCGGCTCTTTATTCTACGTCCCGCCTGTGCAAGCCGCCGTTAACTCGCTGGGTTTTGCAGGCATCACTGTCATTCTTTCACTTGCGCTCGGTTATCCCGCCGCCTACGCTCTCGCCAAACCGACGCGCCTCGAAAAATTTCTCGACCCCTTCCTCATGCTGCCGCTCGGCGCCTCCGCCGTGATGATGGGACTCGGCTTCATCCTCTCGTTCGGACGACTCATCGCATCACCATTCTTCATTCCCATCGCGCACACGCTCATTGCATTGCCATTCGTGATTCGCACATTGCAACCCGCGCTTGCTTCCATTCCCGAAAGACTTCGCCAAGCCGCATCTACTCTCGGCGCATCCCCTCTGCGCGTTTGGCAAACGGTTGACTTTCCCATCCTCTCACGCGCCACACTCAGTGCTGCGACCTTCGCCTTCACCGTCTCGCTTGGCGAATTCGGCGCGACCCTGCTCATCACCCGCCCCGAAACTCCCACCATCCCCATCGCCATCTCGCGCTTCCTCTCGCAGCCCGGCGGTCTCAACTACGGTCAAGCCATGGCGACGGCAACCGTCCTCATGTTGCTCACCACGCTCAGCATTTTGCTCATCGAAAAATTGCGTTTCAACAACGCCGGAGAATTCTAATGCTCGAACTTCGCAGCGTCGTCAAATCCTACGAAGGCAAGCCGCTTTTGCGCGACATCTCCTTCACCGTCGCCGAGGGCGAGACCATCTGTTTGCTTGGGGCATCGGGCAGTGGCAAGAGCACTATTTTGAGGATGATCGCTGGATTGGATTTTCCTGAGCGTGGAGCGATTCTGCTAAATAACCTTGACCTCGCCGCTACACCGCCTCACCTCCGCGACTTTGGCTTGGTCTTCCAAGACTACGGGCTTTTCCCTCACCTGAACGTTTTTGATAACATCGCCTTCGGTTTGCGTATGCGTAGGGAACGTTCTCTAACGTCCCTGAATGCGTTAGAGAACGCATTCTGCGCGCGTCGTGTGCATGAAATGATGGAGTTGATCAACCTCTCTGGCTTTGACTCTCGCCGAGTGACCGACCTCTCCGGCGGCGAGCAGCAGCGTGTTGCCCTCGCCCGCGCCCTCGCGCCCAATCCGCGTTTGCTGATGTTCGATGAACCCCTCGGCGCATTGGACAGGTCGCTTAAAGAATACCTGCTCAATGAAATCCGCAGCATCTTGCAACAGACCAAAATTCCCGCC
>DAOTXI010000529.1:0-8149 GCA_034435475.1 Anaerolineales bacterium | reverse complement strand
GGGCGTTCACCAGTCCGCCGTTTCCATCGTTCATGCACATCATGAACTGTTTTAAAAATCTTGTCACTCGTCACTCGTCCACTACGTTTATCGGCGCGCATGTGGGTTGCTATGGTGAAAATCTCGGTTGGGTCGGGCAGATGTTGGATGATTGCCCGAACTATTACATCGACACATCTGCCCGCTTCGGCGAGATCGGACGCCAGCCTTACACCTCCCGTCGTTTCTTCATTCAATATCAAGACCGCATTCTTTACGGCTCGGACATGGGTCCCGACTTGGATGCCTATCGTCTCAGTTACCGCCTGCTTGAAACAGATGATGAGTATTTCAACTACAACACCAGCGAAGTTCCAGGGCAGGGACGCTTCTATGCGTATGGCTTGTATCTGCCCGATGATGTGTTGGAAAAAGTCTATCGCGAAAACGCAATGAAGGTTTTGAAATTCTGACCGCAGACGATAGACCGCTGACCGAAATGAACTCGGTCTGCTGTCAGCGGTCTTCAAGAAATGAAGATACTCTAAACATGGAAACCTACCACACCTACAACGAAATCAAATCACAGACTCAAGCCTGGGCGCAGGCGTTGAATATAGTAAACGCTTCGCCCTTACCCAAAGCGGCTGACTACGACCAGGCGCTTTTTACTGGCTGCGGCTCGACGTACTATCTCTCGCTGGCGGCGGCGGCTTTATACACCGAGTTGACAGGCCGCCCCGCACATGCCGTCCCTGGCGGGGAATTGTTGCTGAATCCGCAGACTGTTTTAACAAACCAGAAAATATTACTGGTTGCCATCAGCCGCTCTGGCACAACGACGGAAACCGTCAAAGCCGTTGAGAAATTCAAAACCGAAAAGCGCGGTGACGTTGCGGTCATCACCAACTACGACGAAATCCTTTCGCGCATGGCGAACTTTAATTTTGTGATTGATAAGGGACAGGAACAATCCGTCGCGCAGACCCGCTCGTTTGCTTCGATGTATGTGGCGGTCACTGCCTTGTGCGCAAAGATGGCGGGGCGGGAGGAATTGGTTAAAGAGATGGGAAAATTGCCTGAGGTTGGCAATTGGGTAATTGGTAATTATGAATCGTATGCCAAATCCATTGGTGAGAATTTATCGTTCGATCGTTTTTATTTTCTCGGTTCGGGCATTCGTTATGGGCTCGCCTGCGAAGTGAATCTCAAAATGAAAGAGATGACCCTCACCCACAGCGAGCCGTTCCATTTTTTGGAGTTCC
This sequence comes from Anaerolineales bacterium, assembly GCA_034435475.1. GTDB lineage: Bacteria > Chloroflexota > Anaerolineae > Anaerolineales > Villigracilaceae > Villigracilis. The sequence goes on along the minus strand of DAOTXI010000529.1, from coordinate 6,905 downwards.
GTCACGGACCGATGTCCATGGTTGGAGCATCCACCGTCGTCTGCGGTCTGTTATCGGCGGTCAATCGTCAGCACGAAGCGAAGGTGCTGTCAGAAATGAAAATGCTTGGGGGAACCGTAACAGCTATCGCTGAGTCAGAGGCGGACGTCTGTTTTGAGTCCCATATCCCTGAAAGTGTCCGCAGTGTTTTGTATCTTCCCGTCATCCAGTTGATGGCTTTTTATCGCTCACTGGCAAAAGGTTTGAATCCCGACCGCCCGACGAATTTGACGGCGGTCGTGAAATTAGATTTTTAATCAAAAAGGAGAGAAGCATGAAAAAGATACTGTTCGTTTTTGTGATGGCGAGTTTGATGCTTGCCGCGTGCGGCGGCGGCGCGACTGAAGCGCCCACAGCGTCAAATGAGCCTGTGGAGATTCGTGTATGGGGACACCAGGCGCCTGCGTTCAATGAAGCCAACCAGAAAATGTTCGATGACTTCATGGCGGCGAACCCGAATGTCACCATCAAGTATGAGACCTTCCCGTGGGATGTGTTCATTCAGACGATCCAGACTTCGCTTCCCGCGGGCAATATCGCCGATGTGATTCTGCTCCCAGGCGGATACACCTGCCGTTATGCCTTGGGCGGGCAGTTGCTCGAAGTGCCTGCGGATGTGATGACTCTCGATCAGGCTAAGGAGATCTTCTTCGATGCGCCGCTCGGCGGTCAGACTTGCGACGGCAAGTTGTATGGCTTCCCCGCTGAATACAACCTCGAGTACGGCGGCGCGTATGTGAATCCTGCCTTGTTCGAGGAGGCTGGTTTGGCATATCCTCCGAAATGGAAGACGTGGGATGACGTCGTTATGGACGCCAAAGCATTGACGAAAGTGGGCAGCGATAACGTGATGACTGTGGCGGGCATGCACTACACTAACGGCGACCAGTTGTTCACGTACTTCCTCGCGGGCATACTGGAGCAGGGCGGAAGCTACTTCGCGGAAGACGGCAAACACTTCAATTTCAACTCGCCTGAAGCGGTTGCCACCATCCAGAAACTGATGGACATGGCGCAAAAGGATGGCATCGTGGATCCCATCATCTTCAACGCCGATAGCGAGTGGGTCGGCGATTCGTTCGCGCAGGGACACAACGCCATCGGCGTGCTGGGTTCTTGGTACGCGAGCGATGCGAAAATTGGTTATCCCGATTTGGTCTTCAATTACGTCTCCCTGCCGCCGATCATGGGCCCCGAACACAAATTCGTCTCCGTGGGCGGATGGGGCTATGTAGTTGGCAAGAGCACGCAACATCCTGACATTGCCTGGCAGCTCGCCGCCTTCCTCGGCGCGAATGAAGCCAATGTGTTGTACTTCAACTCCACATCTGCCACCATCCCTGCGATGAAATCTGTCGCCGCGAATCCGAAATACGTGGAAGCCGTTCCATTCGCTGCCGCTGTCCTTCCGATTCTGGATGCGGGCGCGTATCAGGGCAACCTGACCGACCCCGATCAATTGGCATATGAGATCATTTACCCGACGATTCTTGATGCCATTCAAGGCAACCAGACTGCCGAAGAAGCCGCGAATTCGATTCACGAAGCGGCGAACGCGATGGTGGATTCGGCGCAGTAGTTAGTTAGTCAAATAGTCGAATAGGTTGATAAGTAAATCGTCGAATGTTTCTTTACAGATATTGACCGCCGACCGCAGACCATAGATCGCGGTTCGCCGTCGGCGGTCGGCTTGTGGTGTTCAATTTCTTTTGGCGTTCTACTTAGTTGATTCCTAAGCAAGAAAGAGCGGCTTGTGCCGTAACGCTGAGTCGCTCTTTCTTTCCTCTTTCATCTTTCTTTATTCATCTCTCATCTTTCCAGAGGTTCTATGGCAATTAATTCCCTCTTCAAAAGAGACATCATCAGCGGCAACGGCAAACTGACGGAAAAACAGCGTCGCTTTGCATATACGAGCCTTGCGCCCATTCTCCTGTACATGGGGGTTTTCACCTTGTTTCCCATCGTCTGGGCAGTGGTGATGAGCTTCTTCGACTACACCCCCATCCGTGAAGGGAGCGGATTTCTCGGCTTGGGCGGAGACAATCCATTCATTGCCATTGATAACTACATCGAACTTTTCACAGAAAATACCAAACCCGCCGAAGTCTTTCGTATCGCATTAAAGAACACGTTCATCTTTACCGCTTTGGTATTACCTCTTAACCTCATCATCACACTACCCCTCGCCGTCATCCTCGAATCCATTGGCGAGCGTTTCAAGACCTTATTCCGCGCCATTTATTTTCTGCCCACCATTTCATCTTCTGTCGCGCTCGTCATCATCTGGTCGTATATCTATGCGCCAGGCTGGGGCTTGCTCAGCCTGATGTTCAAAGCTGTGGGACTCGTCCCGCCGAAATCGTGGCTGCAAGACCCAAGCCTCGTCTACTTCGGCGTGCCGCTGGCGATGATCTGCGTGGTCATCGCGCACGTCTGGCAGGACTTTGGCTACAACCTCGTCATCTTCGTCGCTGCTTTACAGTCCATCCCGAAGACTCTGCGCGAAGCCGCCCGCGTGGATGGCGCCAACGTCTGGCAGGAGTTCTGGCTCGTGGTCGTCCCGCTTCTTCGCCGGACCGTGTTACTGACCAGCGTGCTGACGGTGATCTCCTCCCTGCAAGTGTTCGTCATCTTCCAACTCCTCACCCGCGGCGGACCTCAAAACCAGACTCAAACAATGCTGTTATCCATTTACGAAAACGCCTTCCGCTTTGCCAACAACCTCGGACTTTCCTCGGCGATGTCCATGGTGTTGTTCATTATCATTCTTACGCTGACCGTGATCCAATTCAGAATCCTGCGCACGGAATGGGAATACTAAAGACCGCCGACAACCGACGGCAGACAGCAGACCACGGTCGGCGGTCAATCGTCTGTGGTCATTTTGGAGTGACACATGCCTAAAAATAAAAAACGCTCACCCCTCTGGCTTCTTGGCAAATCTGGCGCGTACGCCATTTTAATCGTCGGGCTGATCGGCACCCTCCTGCCGTTTTTTTACATCATCGTCTCGTCGCTCAAGACGCCCACCGAACTGCGCCAGACCCCGCCCGATTTCTTTTCAAAAACGCCCAGCCTCGATAACTACACCGCCATCCTCCAGGATAAAGATATTCCGCTGGCGCAAAACCTCTTCAACAGCGTTTTCGTTTCGGTCATGCGCGTTGTCATCACGCTCTTCACCAGTTCCTACGCGGGCTATATCTTCGCCAAGTATCACTTCAAAGGCAAGAACCTCGCCTTCGGCATCATTCTCATTCAAATCATGATTCCGTTTCAGGTGGTGATGATTCCGAATTATTTACTCGTCGTCAAACTCGGTCTGATCGACTCGCTCTGGGCGCTCATCATCCCCGCCTTCGTAGACGCCTACGGCATCTTCATGATGAAACAATTCATCGAAGCCCTTCCCGCCGAACTGATGGACGCCGCCCGCATAGACGGCGCCTCGGAGTTTGGCATCTACAGCCGCATCGTCCTCCCGCAAATGGGCCCTCCGCTCGCCTCGCTCGGCATCTTCACTTTCATGGCAACCTGGAACGATTATCTCTGGCCCCTCATCGTCCTCACCTCGCCAGAAAAACGCACCATTCCATTGTTGGTCGTCTGGTTCCAAACCGCGCACGTCTCCAATCAGGGGCTCATCCTCGCCGCATCCATTTTGACTCTCCTGCCCATTTTCGTCGTTTACATCTTCCTCCAACGCTGGATCGTGGATCAAGCCACCTCCTCCGCCTTCAAATAACATGAAACCTGAAGCCTGGAACTTGAAACTTCTCTCACTCTTTCTTCTTTCCTTTTTCCTCTTCGGATGTGGACCCGCCTCTACCTCACCCGAACCTGATTCTGTTTCCCATACCTACACCTACTCTGACGCCTCCCTCCTCAACCCCGAGCGTGGATTCTTCACTCCCTATGAGCTCCCCAGCCCAGCGGGATTCAGTTCCGTGCGCATCACGGGCAACACGCTGGTTCATCTCAATATCTTCCTGAACGACTACCGCGAATCAGACCTCCCTGAGGAACTGCTGAACGGGCTGCAAACCAACTTCGACGATATAAGAGAGGCGGGCGTTAAAGCCATCATCCGCTTTGCCTACAACGAGGGACCGTATCCCGACACCGAACCAGACGCATCCAAACAACAAATTCTGCGCCACATCGAACAATTGACTCCGCTCCTGCAAACCAATACCGATGTCATCGCCTGGGTTGAAGCGGGCTTCATCGGCGCGTGGGGCGAGTGGCACACCTCCACGAATGGACTCGATAACCTACAAGATAAGCAAGAAATCCTTAATGCGATTCTTGCTGCCATTCCAAATCGTTATGTACAAGTCCGTTATCCCGCCAACATCATCGAAATGTATCCAAATCCTGAAGAAGCAGCGACAGCGCGAGTGGCACATCACAACGATTGTTTTCTCTCCAGCGAAACGGATGTGGGCACGTATGAGCGAAACGGCGAAAACACCATTGAACGCGACCAGGCTTATCTCGCCGAACTCACTCGCTTCACGCCCATGAGCGGCGAAACCTGCGCCCCCTTCCCGCCGCGTTCCGAATGTGCGAATGCCATTCAAGAAATGGAACTCCTCCACTTCTCCGCCATCAATGAGGCGTATCACAAAGGCATCATTCGCTCTTGGGAAGAAGGCGGCTGTCTGCAAGAGATCACCGACCGCATGGGCTATCGCCTCTCGCTGACCTCGGCAGACTTCAACGAACAAGCGCGCCCAGGCGGTTTGCTCAACCTTACCGTCAACATAAACAATTCTGGTTTTGCCTCTTTGGTGAACCCGCGTCCGTTGTTCGTTGTCCTATCCCCCTCTTCCGCTGAGAGAGGGGACAGGGGTGAGGGCGAGACCATTATCCAACTCGAACTCGACCCGCGCACATGGCAGCCAGGCTCTTCCTCGTTCACCGTCTCCATCCGCCTGCCCTCTAAAATGGATGAGGGCGAATATCAACTTGCGCTTTGGCTCCCCGATGGGTTTGCGTCTTTACAAAACAATCCACTCTACGCTGTTCAATTTGCCAACGCAAACGTCTGGGATGAATCCACAGGCTACAACATCCTCGGTGCGGTCAAAGTGGATGCGTCCGTGACGGGCAGTTACATGCGCGCCGACTCGATGCAGGTGGAAGATTTACAAACTTCAACTACGCCATGAAACGCTTCGACTTCCTCTCCGCATTTGGCTTGTTCATTGCCTCATTTATTTTGTATGTCCGCACGCTTGCGCCCTCCCTGCTCTACGGCGACTCGGCGGAATTCCAAACGATTGCGTACACGCTGGGCGTTGGGCATCCCACAGGCTATCCAGTTTATATTTTGCTCGCAAAATTCTTTACGTTCCTGCCCATCAGAGACATTGCCTACCGCGTCAATCTCTTCTCCGCCTTCTGCGCCGCGTTGACCGTTGCGCTTGTCCATCTCATCCTCCGCAAACTCGGCGCGTGGAATGTCTCCGCAATCTATGGCTCGCTGGCATTGGTGCTTGTCCCATTGTTTTGGAAGCACGCCGCCATTGCCGAGATTTACACTCCCTCCGCCGCCTGTCTTGCCTTCATTTTGTTTGCGGTTCTGACATGGAAAGAGACAAACAACCCGCGCTGGTTATTCGTTGCAGGTCTGTTCGGCGGCTTGAGCCTGGGAATCCACACCACCGTCGTCCTCGTCGTGCCTGCCGTGATTGTGTATCTCATTTTGACTTTCTACTTTCCACTTTCCACCCATAAGGAAGGAAGAAAAAATCTATTTTCGAGTATTTACGGCGCAACCCTCGGCGTCCTCCTCTTTCTTTCCTCGTTCCTCTTTCTTGATTCCATCAACTCTCCCGCAGGCTACTACAACACCGTTGTCTATCCCTCCCTCAGTGTCTGGGATATGACGCCCGCCGACTTCGACTCGCCGTTCGAGCGGCTTGCCTTCCTTTACTTCCCGCCTCAATTCAAGGGACAGTTTTTCAACGTGCCTTTGGATGAAGCATGGTCTCGAATAATGGATTTTATGGAACAGGCTTCGTGGAGTCTCTGGCTTGCCTTGTTCGGTTTGATTTCGCTTCTCCTCTCGCGCAAAGACTCGCCAGCCCGCTGGCAGGAAGCCGTTTTACTCATCCTTTCCTTCGCCGTCTTTCTCGTCTTTGCCGCAACGTACAACGTTTACGATTATTACATCTACTTCATTCCTGCGATGGTGATCCTTGCGATTTTCATCGGGCTTGGCGTCAATGCCATTGTTGAAATGATCGCCTCAATTCCGCGCCTTCCGAAACTTGTACCCATTGGGTTGGGCGTTGCGATCCTTGCGCTGGGATTTTATCCGTCCATCGAAGAAGTGGCTTCCCATTGGCGCGAACGCGTCCCGCCTGGGCTGGAGGGTTGGGAAAACTCTTTCTTCGAGTACCCAGACGCCCGTCGGCTTGAAGCGGAAGAAATCGTGAACGGTCTCGAAGATAACGCCATCGTCTTCACCGATTGGGATCAGGCATACAGTTTCTATTACGCCGCCCGCGTTTTGCAGGGACGGACGGGCATGTCCTTTCACGAGACATTTCCACAGGAGGGCGTCTATCAAATGGCAGATTCAGCCATCGCGTATATCGAAGCGAATATCGACTCGCGTCCGATCTATTTCAGCGAGAGAACATCCCAACTGGCGAATCAATTCAAGATAACGAGAACAGACTCGGGCTTGTTTCGAATCGAGAGAAATAAATAAGCGCCGAGAATTGCGTTCAGATCAGATTTATTAAGGAGGTACGGCTCAGGAAAAGAATCCAACATCCACCCACTGTTGCAGCGAGCGGCGGGGCGCGCCCTTTGACCTGCTGTGTTCCCTGTCTGGCATGCGGAAACGCGAT
>DAOTXI010000528.1:0-9742 GCA_034435475.1 Anaerolineales bacterium | reverse complement strand
GGTTGGGGATTAAAGTCTGGCGAAGAAGTCCGGGAAATCGGGGCTTATAGTTATGTTCCCAAACCGTTCAATCCCAGCGAACTTGCAATGATGATCTATAATGCCGCAGAACGCAAACGTATTCGGCGTGAACGCGAATATCTCTCTGCCTTGGTGCAAGCCAGCCGTGAATTTACTCAGACAACTGATCTTGAAAAGCAAATGGCGCTCGTATGGAATTATGTGAGAGAACGACTTGGGACGCCGACCTTCTTTATTGCCCTTTATGATTTTGAAAAAGACACCCTTAGTTTTCACCAATCTTATGATGAAGGTGAGCCCAATCCATTGCCTGACAGGAATTTAGGACTGGATATGTCTATATGGGGGGTGGTGGGATATGTAGTCAAAACAGGACAAGAGCAGGCGTGGTCTGATCGCGAACAGGCGGAGAAAAAATGGCAAGAATTGGGCATAACCCCACATATTAGTGGCAAGGGAAATAGCGAATCAGGGATTTGTATACCCCTCAAGGTAGGGGGTAAAACTCTTGGCGTTCTATCAGTTCAAAGTTACCAGAAGAACGCATTTGACCGGCCATTTCTTGATGCAGTGAGGACACTAAGCAGCCAGGTGGCTCCAGCCATAGATAATGTCAAGTTATTTTTGGAACGCGAGAGAATTCGCACACACCTGGAAGGTCTTATCTCAAGTTCACTCGATGCTGTGATATCAATTAACAGTAACAGGCGTATAACTGTCTTTAACAAGCAGGCAGAGGAAATGTTCGGATATGCTTCAAATGAGATGATGGGGCAAAAAGTTGCGATACTTTATGAAAAAATTGACGAGGCGCGGGAAGTTTGTAATATCGTGCATACCCAGGGAAAAATTGCGCGCCGTGAAGTCTTATACAAACATAAGAATGGGACGAAGATACCCGTTGTTCTGTCCGCAATATCAATTCGGAATATCGAGGGTGATGAGATTGGTCAAGCGGGTTTCATGCATGCGCGACTTGTGGAAGATCAATTGCGTGCTCTGATCAACGCAAATCGAGCAATTGGCACTACTCTTGAACGGAATACGGTTTTACAACAGATAATGGAATCTGCAATAGCGGCCTTTCCCGCGGCCGAAAAGGGTGCAATCCACTTGTATGACGAAAGGAAAGGTGAGTTGGTGGCGGAGGCTTACAAAGGATACAGCCAAGAGGTTGCTAAATCCGTCACTTTAAAGCCGGGAGAAGGGCGGGCGGGCTGGGTATTCAATCACAATAAACCATTGGTTGTGAAAAACGTGCATGAGGATGAATTATCCAGGGAAGTCGATTCCAAGATTGGGCACAAAGAGGTTTCTGAGCAAAAATCTACAATATGTGTGCCTCTTAGGATACAGGGAAAGGTGATCGGTACATTATCGCTGGATAATGTGAGTTTCTATGACGTGTTCCACGTGGATGACATAGAGCTCCTCTCCACATTTGCTGATCAGGCTGCTATCGCAATTGAAAACTCTCTTCGAATGCAAGAACTTGAATATATGCAGCGATCCACTGCGGCGCTGGCGAATGCCCTCGATCCTCGCCAAGTCCTTGAAAAAATTGTCGAAGGCGCAAGTGAAGTGTTGCGTGCAGATTCAACCGCGGTTTTATCTTTCGATGATGTCCGAAATCAAGTAATTCCAGAAGAGTTGGTTGCTCACGGTATCACAAAGGCTCAGTTAGAAAGATTTCAAAAACAAACTCCTAAACAAGGAGGAACGGCTGATACCGTTATGGAAAGGGGGTGGATCGGGATTAATGATATTCTTGATCCCCGATATGGCTTTCTAGGCTCCTCAACTTTAAATCTTCTGAATAGTATTGGTACCAAGAGTTTTATGGGTATAGCCTTGAAAGTTGGTGAAGAGAGGCTCGGGATATTGTACGTTAATTACAATCGCTATAAAGATTTTACGGATGAAGATCAAAAGAAACTGGAAACATTTGCCAATCATGCGGCAATCGCTTTGAAAAATGCCCGCCTTTCAGATCAAATCAAGCAGGCGCGCGATGCGGCGGCGGTCATTGCTGAAATTGTTGCTTTGGAAAAGGATATTCATTCAACCTGGGATGCCATCGTCGAGGGTACAAGCAAAGCGTTGTCGTGCGATGCAGTCGTTTTATATCGTTATAACGAAGATAGCGGGGAGATTGGGTATCCGCCGGCAATGGTGGGCGTGAATTTTCCTGAAAGGGTGGCGAGTTTACCCACGGTACCGGAAAATTCCATGATATGGAAAGTTCTTCGTAATGATGATTTACTTATAGTAGATGATGCTGTTTCTGACGATTCTGTAACCCGTAATCGTAGATTTACTCTCGAAGAGAGTATTAAATCCCTGGTGGGCATACCTCTTAAGGTGGGGGGGCAAAGAGTTGGAGTGATGTTTGTTAATTATCGAAATAAACATCGTTTTACCCAGGATGAACTTACCCATATTAAATTATTCGCCAATCAAATAGCTGTCGCTATTCGCAATACGCAATTGCTGGAGAGAACGAGAAAGCAAGCTGATACACTGGAAGGGTTGCATGAAGCGGGTAAAGCGGTAACCAGTTTGCTGGAATCGAAAATAATACTCGAAAGAATCGCAGATCAGGCATGGCATTTAATTGGGGGGCAGATTGGTTATACAATCATTAGGCTGGTAACTAATGATATAGCCACAGTTGTTGCTGCGCATCCAAAGCATATAATGACAAAAAATAATGTTTATATTCCAGAGATCGATTTAAGATTCGGGCTGGATGGACGCATTGGGATCACTGGTAGGGCAATCAAAACTGGGGAGTCGCAATTGGTAAATGATGTCACCCTAGATAAGGATTATATTCCGTCATCTCCAGAAGTCAGATCAGAATTGGCAGTACCAATCAAGTTAGGTGAGCAGGTTATTGGGGTAATTAATGTAGATAGCCCTGAGGTTGATGCTTTTGATGAGAATGACCGAAAAACTCTTATATCGTTGGCAGGCTTTTCTGCTATTGCGATAAAAAACGCTCGGCGGGTTGCTCAGATTGAACACCTTCTCGAAGCTGCGGGGGATATGGCTCATGCTGGAAATATTCATGAGATGCTTGAAAAAATCATTGCAAATGCGAAGAAGTTGATGGAGGCTGATTATGTTGCTGTATGGGAATATGATTCCCTTCGGGAGAACTTTATTCCGAATGGATTATTATATAGTGGGAGTATCGATGAATCCAATTGGCTTCTTCCTCAGCAAGGCGGTATTGCTTATGCAATATTAGAAAAAGAAATATTGAAAGTTGAAGATGTAGCCAATGATCAATCTCTGTTCATGCGTGATGAAAATCGTAAACACTTGATCGGGGCTGGAATACAAAGTTTTATTGGAGTAGCGTTGAAGGTAGGTAAAGAAAAACTTGGCGTGTTATATGTGGATTATTCCAGTCGTAACACTTTTGGAGTGGAACAATTGCAAACCATTAAAACCTTTGCCAATCAGGCCGCGCTTGCATTGAAAAATATTAGATACCTTGATCAGCAAAATCGGGCAAGAAAAGCTTCCCGCATTGTTGCAGAATTAACCGTCTTGGGAGATCAAAGTAAAACTTTGAAGTATATAGTTGACGGCGCGAAAGAGGCCCTGCAGTGCGATGTTGTGACTTTGTATACGTATAATCAAGATGCAGGCGAGTTTGAATTTCCCCCGGCAATGCAAGGAATTGACGAAAAGTCAAGAGCGTTAATGATTTCTAGCGTGACAAAACAGTCTGTCGTTCAAAAAATATTAATGCTTGACAAAGCTCATTATGCCGAAGATGCGGCATCTGACAAGCTGATGCAAAGGCCTTTCGTTTTTCGCGAGAAAATTAAATCGTCCGTAGGTATCCCCTTGAAAGTCGGCGATCGTAAAGTTGGCGTTATGTTTATCAACTATCGTTCTCCTCACCAATTTTCTGCGGATGAATCTACTAATATCGAATTATTTGCCAACCAGGCCGCTGTAGCAGTCCGAAACGCGCAATTGCATGACGAAGTCCAAAAAAGGGCGGATAACCTGAATGCAGTGATTCGTGTTTCTCAATCGGTTATTTCGTCACTTGATTTGAAGCGGATTTTAACAACTGCTTGCCAGGCTGTCGTTGAATTGCTTAGTGTTGACCATGCCGGTCTTGCTTTATTTGATAAAGGTCAGACACAAGGGAAAGTATATGCAGAATACCCTGAACTTGGCGCATTAGGCGCAACCTTTCCACTTCGCGGAGTTCCCGCGGAGGAAACACTAATTAGGACTGCACAACCTGTGATAATTTCCGATGTTGAAAAAGAGCCGGTATTTGATTCCGTCCGTTCAATACACAATGATCTGGGCACGCATTCAATGCTGATTGTGCCCGTTATCAGTAAAGGGAAAATACTGGGATCATTTGGGTTAGACAACTTGAAAGAAGACCGGATGTTTACGAACGAAGAAATAAAACTTTGTGAAGTTTTTGCGGCACAAGTTGCTGTTGCGATTGAAAACGCCCAGCAGTATGATGAATTACAGAAAACCAAAGTAGTATTGGCTGCGCGTGACGCACTTGCATGGACGGGAATGATTAGTTCGACTTGGCGGCATACAATTGAAAAACATGCCATCACGATTCGCGAGCAAGTCGAACTGATGCGTAGAGATGTTGGAAGTTTAGGTGAAAACGAATCGATTAATAAACGATTGGCAATGATGGAGCGGCTTTCGAATCAAATTTTAGAAAAGCCGTTTACCGCGCCATTGACTGCTGAAGAGGGAGTCTCATCTATAACTGTAAATGATTTTGTGAAAGAACGACTTCATCAGCTATGGGCGCATCAACCTTATAAAGATGTTACCTTAGACATGCGCCTTCAACTAGCAGGTTCAGCAACGATACGTGTTAGTATTGAATGGTTAAAACGTGCTATTGATATTCTCATTGATAATGCCGTTGATGCTACAGAGGGAATGTCCGGGCGTAAGATACTTGTCACTAGCAGCAAGGCGGATAGCCGTGCTGAGATTTCGATCCGAGATAATGGGCGTGGCATGACACCTGAAATTCAAGAGCGTTTGTTTCGCGAACCCATTGCAAAACTTAAGGGTGCCAAGGGCTTGGGAATGGGTCTGTTATTTGCCCAAATGATCCTCCAAACCTATGGGGGAGAAATCAGGATCGGTGAAACAGGACCAACAGGAACAACCATGGTGATTTCGTTGCCGTTGGAAACTTGAGATTGGATATCCCTCCATGCATTGAGAACTTACAAATACGTTAAATTTGGGTTATTATTGCTCTCACAGAGAGGAAATATGCCGGCCGATAGTCTCTGTGGGAGAATACACACACATGGAACAGATCAAAATCCTCATGGCTGATAATGACCCTGATTTTCTGGAAACACGTCGAGAGTTTCTGGAAAAAGAGGGGTACGAAGTATTGACCGCATCATCTCCATCGGAGGCGCAAGATAAATTGCAGGGAGAAGAAATATCATTGGCGGTTGTGGATATTCGTTTATTGAACGATGATGACGAAAAAGACGTTAGTGGATTAGAACTAGCTAATAATGTGAAACGCCCTTTGCCAATGTTGATTCTGACCGGACATCCTGCTGTTGAATATGTACGTCAGGCTTTACGTTTTCAAGCTAATGGCAATCCCATTGCACATGATTTCATTGCAAAGGAAGAAGGCCCCACAGCTTTGTTGACGGCGGTCCGTCGTGCTCTCGAAATTGCAGAGCGGCAAAATGAAAAATTTGTTAATAGTACCTCTTCCACAGATGGAACGACTCTATATGGTCGCTGGCGATCTTTGATAGCCTCGATTGCTATAATACTTGCATTGGGTACAGGGATTTTGGCGACTGTTTACGGCGATCCGCGGTGGCTGATAGGGACATTGGTTTTAGCAGCCTTATCTGTTGCATTTACTTTAGTCGCTGAGTAGTTTGAGAGGGGATATGGCTAAACAAAGAAAAAGAACGCCTCCCCGCGCACGAAATTTGCCGCGTCAAGTTTATCTAGGATGCTTTGTTATATCATTAAGTGTTTGGGGTTTTATTCTTTTTCATAACAATTCAGTGTACATGGGACAGTGGCTGGTCTCATCAGTGAAAATATCCTTTCATTCGCCACTTTACCTCTCTGCGAATGATAATAACACCCTTCGGATTGCCCTTGAAAACACTGGCGACCAAGATGTCAATGTGACAGTACGGCTAGGTAATGATGAGATGATCGTCGGCTTTTGGGGAAAAGAAACAAATATTTTTTATACCGGCACTATTGAAGGTCGTGAACAGATTAATCGCCAATTGCTTGTATTTATTCCCCGTGCAGATAACGTTCTTGGTAATATGACTGGATTGAGCTTGCAGGGAAATATAGGAAACACCTCCTTGAATGAGAAATTACCACTTCGGATGGCGCTCATGCCGAAACTCAGATCAGTTGGTAATTACCTAAATGAGATTTTTCTTGTGGTATTTGGGTCAGCATTTGGGGTAGTCAATGATCTATTGCGTCAGTCGTTGCAGATTGACAAGAAGAAAAAATGAAAAAGATTTTGTTCGTTGATAATGATCCTGACTTTCTTGCCACACGAGCGGAGTTTCTTGAACGCGCCGGATTTCATGTTACTAAAGCAGTAACTTTAATTGATGCCGAAAACTACTTGAGGAATGGATGGGTCCATTTAGCAATTTTTGACGTCCGGATGATGAATGACGATGATGAAAAAGATTTCAGTGGAATGACTTTGATTGATGCTGATTTTACCCAAACGATTACAAAAATTGTGTTGACAAGTTTCAATACCCCGCATATACGTAATTTTGTTCGGGCGGTGAAGCGTACACAACCACTTATGCTAGATGCGATTGAAAAGGCAGATGGTCCCAGCGTCTTGATTGCCGCAGTCAATGACGCTTTTGCTAATCACGTCGGCATCAAATGGGGTCTTATCATCGATTGGAATGCCCGTGATTCCTTCTCATTGGTCAAACTAATTGAACCGAACCTTGAAGGAGAAAATTTGCTCAATCGTAGTGGAGAATTGGCAGATCTCTTTCGTCGTCTCTTCTATCCAAAAGACCGCATACGCATTGAGCATTTGCTTTGGGAGCGAGATGGGCGGGTAGCCCTTGTAGTTTTTGCTTTTAAAGAAGGTATGAAACCTGAGTCTTTTGTAGTGGTCTGTGGGAATAATGAGATTGAGAATAAAGAGGCGGAATGCTTTGACCAGTATGCTCCTAAAACGCCGGGAGGCAACAACACAATATTGGGTGGGAACATGAGGGCGGAAACAACACATTTCTCCGCAAATGCCTATAATTTGATTGACAATGACCTAGAAACCATTCAGGCTTTTTTAGACCTTTATCACATTGGGCCGGAAAAAACATTTAGTACTGCTTTGAATACCCTGTATCAAGAGACTTTACAGGCATGGCATCAGGATAAATTTATACGGTCCAGAGGGAACAGCCGAACGGTTACATACGCCGAGCGTCTTCGATTGGACGATGTCGATCCGGGGCAGATTGATGAACGGATTCGTATAGTTGAGTCGCTTATTTCCACCCTTGAAGTAAAGACGACCAGAACGACAAACAGTCTTTCAGTCAAATTCAAAAATCAATCTTTCAGCCATTCGAATCCAGTTCCCGTCTTTTCTAAATTAGTTGGAGAGGAGAAACAAGAAGTCTTCATCACAGTTCCCGGCTTTCTTTCCGGTGACAATATCCTGACCGACTCTACTGGCAAAACCTGGCTGACAGATTTTGCTGATGCAGGGCTGGCACCGGTTCTTTGGAACTACACTTCGGTTGAGGCTTTGATCCGCTATGATTGGGTGGATATAAAAGATATTCAACGGTGTTATGAATTGGAGCAGTGTCTGATCCAGACTGATTTTTTCAAGCCGGAAATCAGGGACCTTGATCCCTCGCTTCGTAAGCCTGCGCGGGCAATCCAGTTAATAAGAAAACTTGCGGCGCGGACGGTAGGCAAGGATACACTTTCCTATCACCAAGGGATGTTCTTTCACGCCGCCAGCCGTTTAATGGAGTTTGATCCGGGTAAGCCCCTGACAAACACTGAATTGGCGCGGTATGGGCATATTTTGTTTTCCATGGCGATGCTGGCGGATTTATTAAAGGAAGATAATCCTGATTCTAACGAGGTTTTGTCTGAACAAGAGGAAAGAATTCAAGTTTTTGATGAGGATGCTCGTATTCTTATGATTGGAAGCCGGAAAGCGCACTTAGCTCCCCAACCCTTTGCACTTTTTAAGTATCTATATGAAAAACCAAATCAGTTATGTACAAAGGGTGAATTGCTCGAAAAAGTCCTTCAAAACAAATATGACGAACGTTATCTTCATACATTAATTGGGAGGATTCGGAAAGCAATTGAAGTTGACCCCGAACATCCACGCTTCTTGTTCACTGTGACAAATGCCGGATACAAGTTGATTCCAAAACCGGAATAGACAACTACCCAATTAACAAAAGCCTGACAGGAAATTGTCAGGCTTTTGTTGTTATTCATGACCTTTTTGTTACCCGATTCTATTGAATTGAATCACAAACGATAGTTCTTTGGCAGAGGCATTCATTTCACTATGTTGCACAATACGAGTGTGGTTCATTCGGTATGGTCGAGCATTTACAAGTGAATAGATGGTTTCTGCATGTTCGACCTGTGCAAAAGAAAGGAGAGTGTGAAATGAAAATCGGTTCCTTCTTCATGGTCCTCTTGGCGGCGTTGGTTGCGCTGGGATACTTCGTCTCGGATTCGCTCCACCTGCGCGAGGATGTTGCGGTCAAACAGACAGAGATCGAACGGTTGACCCAGGTGGTTCAACAGGCTGAGCAAGAAAGGCAGGACGCCCTTGCCGCCCTCCAAACTTCCGACCAGAATTTACAATCGTGCCAGCAACAGGTTGACCAGTCGAATCAGACTATTGATCAACTCACCGTTGAAAACACCTTCTTGAAAGAGCAAGTTCGGGTTTGGGCGGCGCAACAAGACTTGGATGCATCGCAAAACGTTGTCTCTGAACCTCAAATCCAAATGGTTCAAGCCTCGACCATTGGGTTGGCAGCCTTCGCTGTGATTGGTTTCGGATCGTTTGTGGCTGTTGGGCTGAAGGAGTTTCGAAAACACCGAAAGCATAGGGCAAAATCAGGCTCCTATGTATTCCTGACCGATGCGGAGATCAGAGAAGTGATCAAACACCGCCGAGACCTCGCGAAACCCAATGCCCATAATTGATCTCGATGTGGAAACGAAAAGAGACATCCCGCCAAACTGGCGGGATGTCTTCCTGTTTATATCTTCTTTCCCTCCGGCGCGGGGACGAAGGCCTCGACCCTTGCCCACAGTTCGCGGATGTTGATGGGCTTGGACATGTACACATCACACCCGGCGGAGATGGCTTTTTCGGCGTCGCCTTTCAGGGCGTTGGCGGTGATGGCGATGATGGGCGTGTATGCCAGGACGTGTTTATTACTTGCGCGTACGCGGCGCGCGACCTCGTACCCGTCGATGTCGGGCAGGTTGATGTCGAGCAGGATCAAATCCACGTCTTCCCTTTCCGCGAATTCGACGCCTTTGAGGCCGTTGAAAGCTTCCAATAGCAAGTATCCGCGAGCTTCCAGGGCGCGCTTGACGAGCATCATATTATCCGGATTGTCTTCGATGTAAAGGATGGTATTGCTCATGGGTC